>NZ_JBISDI010000006.1:0-129195 GCF_051162045.1 Anaerozeibacter quisquiliarum | reverse complement strand
CTTTAGGGCCCTGGGAAGATACCTTAATCACAAACTGCTTTGTGCGGCAGCGGTTATCATCACCACGACCGGGCTTGATTACACCAAGGCGTAAGTTTTGGCGCAATCGCTATTATGATTGAAAACGCCTATCTGCTATTGGCCCGCTTATGACGGGCAGCCGGGCGGAACAGCGATGACCTGCGACTATGTACGGGAGGTTAGCGTTCCGGTCCACCAGACCAAGCATCTGGCCAGCACCGTTTGATACAAAATGTTCCCCCAAGTCCTCGGCAGGATTATCAACAGCCGATGGCTTACTCTGACGCTTCTCGGCGTAAATGAGGAGTTGAAAAGAAAAACCCGCCGAAGCGGGTTCCAACTCACTTGTTGAGGAATTCGGCGATTTCTTCAGGCGTCTTGCCCGATGCCTTCAGTTCAGCAAAAACCTTGGCGTAAGTAAGCTTGCGCTGGCGGCGTCCGGTTCCGATCTTGGACTTTTTCGATTCAAGCTGCTCAAGCGCCTTCTGGTGAAACTGGATCTTTCTATCTACTTCCGCGATTCTCTCTTCGGCGGTTCTGAAAGTACGCTTGGCTTTCGGTGTCTGAACGGCAAGAGCGACAACTTCTGATTTCTTTTTCGCAGGCATAATGTACACCTTCCTCTCGAAAATAGAATATCACTTTACAATGTGAAAGTAAAGATATTTATTACTAATACCTTTTGTGAAAATACTTCAACGGATCACGTATATGGCTTGGACTCGTATTTATAGCGTAAAAAGATGTAGTGGGATATGACGTTATACTAAACACTCTCTACAGGTTGGTAGTTCTTTGAGAATGATCTCTCCACTTCTCTTCTCAGCTCAGGCGGAATCAGTTCCAGCATCCTGGGAAGCTTCAAATCGCAGGCGCGGATGGTTTGATAGTGATTATGCTCACATACCCATCGCGGCTGTTTCTTCATGGCAAAGTGATATTTGCCTCCGCATTGTTTGCACTTAATCAGGCCATCTATGGGGTATGGTTGATCGACTTGGCGAGAATATTTGCAGCTAACATTTGTGCAAGACCAGTATATGCCTCCGTCAAAACTCTCCCGTATTCTTAAGTCGGCGTGGCAGAGCGGGCATGTAAGCTCTTCCGGTGTCCCGTTCACAGCTGGGCTTCGGGTGGCTCCGATAATATACTCTACTTGCAACTGCTTGGCATATGCTTCTGCGATTTCGCTACAATTTCTGCGTTCCATAATTTCTGTTGTGTTTCCGGTATAACTAAGCAGATTCAAAGAACCAGACCATAGCAGAGTGTCGTCTATAAACACGATTTTCTCGTGCATGAAATATTTGTGCGATATTATTACTCCAACATTTTTTAATAAATGCTCACAGATATTATGACTCGCCATCGTTTGTTTATTCTCGGATGCTTCTTTTGTAACTACAATGATCTTAAGCCCGTTTTCTGTAATGGCCTTGTGAAAAATTGGCAAGAAGGACTGCACACGTTTTTCCGAAAGAAAAGGAGAATAAATCAGCACATATTTGCGTGCATACAAGATATCGTACTTTATAACGTTTAGTATGTTTGATTGCGTAACTAGAATGCTGGTGTCATTCTCCGGTGTAGTCATATCCGATATTTCGACATAAGGAACTAGCTTTGGGAATAGCCCGACGGCGCCTACCGGTTTTACCTTAAGTTTCTCCGTCAAATATTTCAATAATTGAAAAGTTTTCGATGCATGATTCTTGCTACATATATATTCGATATTGCCGACAAATATTAGCTTGTACATCGCGCGAGTAACTGCGACATTAAACAAACGCTCAAGTGAGTCATCCATATCATCTCCGTCTTGAAGCTTTCCGCTCATAAAAAGATTGCACCTCGAATGGGGTTGATCGACCACGAGATCAAATATTACGGTCGCGCCTTCTCTGCCCTGAAAACTATGAATTGTTCCAGCGCTTATTAAGTTGAAACGGTCTGAGTCAATACCACGTTGGTGGTATTCGGAATCAATGATCTGCTTAATGCGTTTAATATGTGGCTTATAAGGCGCCATGATTAGAACTCTTGGCACCAGGGGATCTTTCAAAACATCCTTATCCGTTAGAAGCTTTTCGACAATCTGGAAAGCCAGCTTGACACACAGCGTTGCCGATAGATGATTTAGGCGGCTCTTCGTTCCACCGACATTGACTCCGGTGGCCCATGCATTCAATTTGTTAGTTGAGATTATGCCTATTGGTTCCATAGGTTTGGAAGCACCATACCACTCGCAGTATTTTTTATAATCAGGGCTATTAACCATATCCTCTAGCGGAGACTTAAGCATATTGTAGTAGTATAGATTTGCTATATCTGCGATCATTTTATGCATACGAAATTGCTCGAATAATCTAATCACATAGTCTTGACAAAGACCACTTTCGCACTGTGCGCGAGCACCGGAGTGGTCGAATATATCGCGCCCAAGCCATTTTTTTGCCATAGGGTGTTTCGCTATAACGATAGGTGACAATTGTTTAAAATCGCCGACGATCACCAGATTGCTGCTTGCCAGGTAAGTGGTAAGCCAGAGCGCCGGTATGGGGGCCATTGAAGCCTCATCCAGAATGACAGTGTCAAATTTTCGGGAGAAAAGCACATCATCGAAGTAAGTTTTAGTTAATGTCGTGCCCACAATTGGTGCCTTTAAGAGCGCGTTCTTTTCGAGATCTGCGATCTCCTTCTCAATTTCATTAATACGTTTTCTGGAGTTAGATATTTGCTCCTCAAGGTAGGCAGCTTGCTTCTCTGGGTCGTATTTCGGCGGGACGCCATCTATATTCTCAAGACTGCGCAAGTAGGCATCTGCTTTAAAGAGGCGCTCATCTGATCCCCCTTCGTCTATTGATAAATCAAAAGCATTCAATGACCGAAACAAATCGGAGATTTGCTCTTCGAGTGCTATGCATTGCGAATCGGTTTCTGTAGAATTATCCTGACTCAGCTGCAATTGCAGTAACAATTTGTTATATTCAATAGCCAACTCATCTGGGTTGCGTTTGTAGAAAATCTTCATTTCTTGCATATTATGCAATACGGAATTACGAATTTTGGATTTATCCTCGATTTTTGCTTTGCAGCAGCTGAAATCATTTGCGAGCGAAGTGGATTCCTTGAGCAGATTATCCATCTCTTCAGAAAGCTTTTGCATGGTTTCGGGTACAAAGCATTCTTCGTTCTGTGCTATTAAGGATTTTAAGTCGGAGATTTCCAAATTTATATGATCGAGTAGGGTATGTGCCGCTTTGCTATTTTCTTCGACACTGCTAAGTTGGTTCTGGAGGGTTGTCAGCAAACTTTTAAGTGAAGCAATTTTTTTGCTTGTAAAGACTTTGGTTATAGCGGATTTGCCCTCCATTTCAGATAGCTGACTTTTGCAAGTTTCAAGCTCTTGCTTTTTGCTGATGTATTTCGATTTTTCCTCTGCGCATTGTTTTCTTTGAAAATCAGCTCGTGACACCAAAAAATCAAGTGACGGATAAGTGCTGATCAAGCTTTTAAATTGCGCTGATTTCTCTTTGTTCCTTATCTTTTTTGACACGTCCTCGAGTCTCTTTTGCACATAAGATTGCTGCCGCTCTATGTCGCCAAAACGCACATAGAGATTGTTGAGGGTTAGTTCCAAATCATCTGCATAAAATTTCGCTTGCATATATGGTGCGCATTGAGATAATGAATTCTCTAGATTGCTTTTTTGAGTGAGCATAGTGTTTATGTCAATTCTTAAGCTGTTCATCAAATCCCTTGCAGAATTTAGAGAAGAATGAGCCTTAACTATTTTGTCGCGCTTTTCGGGATAATTCAAACGCCAATGGCAGTGAGTAAGTTCATGGTCCCATTCGTTGATTGCTTGTTCTATCTTTAATTTTTCGCTAAACAAGCTCCTGCCTAACTTTTCTATATGTGATTTGATGGTTATGCCTGGATAGCCCTCTGAAAGCTCTTTGCTATGGTTTCCAAACCGCAGAACAGTATCCTCTATAGGGATATTCACACGACTAAATTGTATACAGACACGCTCAAGCGCGTTGTCGACGGCAACATTTGTATGCGATGCCAGCAAGACCGTTCTCCCGGAATTGTACAACTGATATATAACACTGCTGATCACTTTGGTTTTTCCGGTTCCGGGGGGGCCCCATATAAAGGTGAGATTATTGGTAAGGCTAGATCGCACGGCATCGATCTGCGCAGGACGTAGCGCTTCGTTGGAATCCCCATCATCCGGAATTGATAGTCCAGGATCGGGTCTTACACGGGTTACGGCCATTTCGCCAAATAGCCGTCTTCCAGTCGGATTATTGACATCTGCGTTGGCGGCGATTCTTTCTATCATTTTTTCATAAAGTATGGTTGATCCGATCTCTAGCTTAGCATTGCCGATGCCGCCGCTGATCAGCTCTTTAGTCGCAAGAATAATGTACGACCCATCATAAGAAACTATCACAGCATTGTAGAACTTCCCGCCGACTATCAAACGACATGGCGCATCATCGGGTGTATTCGTACTATAATCGATACGAAATTGATAAAGGTATGATCCATTGCTGTCATTAATCCTTTCACCACCAGACAATAAAAAGCCCAAAGAGTCGCCGTTTTTCTCAACGGCACTTCGTTCGGCATCTAGGGCTTGAATAAATTCGCCTAAGCGACCCGGCAACTTTGGCAGTTCTTTTTTTCTCGATTCCTTGTCCAAGTACCGTCACCCAATTCGAGCTCATTGCATACGATCTATTATATACCCGTAAAATGTATTTATATTATAACACTAAATATGGTAATTCACAATGCAGAAAATCGGAATGCAGTCGTCGGTGTCGAATAAAAAAGAGTACATATAAACACCGCCCCTTCCGCGGATTCCCTCCACTACCGCTCTGGCCCTGTCTGGTGTCCTTTATTATCATGGATACGGACACGATGTCAGCGGTGGCGATTTGTCTGCAAGATACTTTACTGCATATTCGCACCCGTTTCTCCCTTTGGGGCTGTTACTATATAGTTGCGCGATAGGCCACCGCAACCAGCCGTGGTCTATCGTATCCCGTGCCTAAGCTGTTAGAATGAGAGCGCATTGGGCTGGCTCGTGGAGCAAGGGCTTGCTTTCCACGCATAAATCCGTAAGCTGTGACTCAGCCGCAAGGCACATCACATTTTACGGAGGAACGGATTATGCAAATGACAAGCTCACGGCGAAACTGAGGGACGCGGTTCCGGTATGCTTTCTGGTGGAGGGCAAGGAGATCAAGCGGTACAAGAACATCGAAATCCCGGATGAACTCAAGATTGAACCATCGCTTCCATCAAAAGTTAAAGAAATAGCGAAAAACAACCGGTACAAGAACCGCTATGACAGTAATGGCTGCTGCCATGATTGAAAGTATGAAGCCGTTGCGCTGGATTTTTACAAGCTGAAGGTAATAACGATTCTTATAAAAATTGTGCACTTGCAAAAGATACAGTTGTTGAATGTTTGAAGATATCTGTGACTTGACGTCCTCGTGTAGATAATTATCCGCAAATAGCTTGAAACCGTCTATATAGCTCCTAATTGAAGAACTATCCGGCTTGTTTACGTTAATTTGCCCAATGTGACTATTTCCGTAATAGAACCATTTCCATTGATTCGAATGAGGCTTTAGCTGTCCGTCATTAAATAAATAGCCGGAATCATTTTGTATGTAGAATTTACAAATCAGAGTCAATTGCACTAACAGTTGTACACAGAAAAATACTATTGGAATAACTAAGTAGTCAGTCCAATTTGCGATAGTACATAAAATTGTCGCCGCGGCGACGATTATCCCAACAAAAGTTAAAGAATCGGCGTAAATCTTGTTCCTGCGCTCCTCTACAGCGTTGGTGAGCTCGTTGTAGTACTTTATCATGCTGACAATATCTTCGTTTTTATCACTAAGGGTTTTGTCGTCAAGGTTTCGAAGTTCCTCTAACTTGGCTTCTATTTCGTCCTGCTGTTCGCTGTGGGTATGGTGAAATGCGTCACTTCCACACATCGCAGTAATACTCCTCTCAACTCTCGTTAAAGTAGATGCAATTATGCTCATTGTCATAGTTGCCAGAAAAACTAACGCCGTAATATGAATCGGGAGCATTAACTGTGCCTGGGGCATTCCACCTGCTATTCAAAAAATTTATCATTGTGTTATTTTTGAGACGACTTTTAGAATTTACATATTTTGTCATGCTTTTTGTCGGGTGCCAGTATTCGAGCAAGTTTGAAAAGTGGACTAGACCTTTTGCATTCTTTAGAAGAGTTGAAAAATTGCCGCGGTTCCAACTGCAACGCATATTAAATTTGTCAATCCCACAGCAACAATCAACATCGCTAAGATGATATAGTCCATAATCAGCCAAAGCTACGGATACCCCTCTGTCATTTGCATATTTTTTTATTGGGATAAGCTTGCCGTACCGATATTCTGTCGGAAGAAGCCATTCTCTACCAATTAAAACCGCCCCGTGATTTCTGTAGAAAGTCGCCATATCCATATTTAGACATTCCGAAAGAAGCTGAACATTAAGAGATGCCTTCTCGACAGGGAGTTTCAAGTATTCGAGGATAACATGCTTGCAGCCGGCACCATCGATCGCATCGATAAGTGATGGCAATTGCTCGTCCAGCCGAGGGATTATTGGTTGTATTCTGCAAACGACATTTTTTTCCTATATCCGTTAAGCTCTTAATGGCGGATAGCCGTTCATAAGTTGATTCGGCATGCGGCTCAATCAAGAGGCGCGTACTATCATCGAATATTGGCAAAGAAATTTGAATTATCATGTTGCCCTTTTGCATAACATAATTTCGTTTTAGTAATTCATGAGGTTTCTTTGTGCTAATGATTATTGGATAATCTTCAGGACCACAAAAAAATGGGAATAATCGGTCAAATACATCTGCGGTAAGTTCGTCGCTAAAGGGATCGCTCATGCCACCAAAGTGGATGGGGAAACGATTGCGTACCATTTCTCCAACAATGTCGAGCTTGCTATCGTTGCAAGAAATTGCATGACTAAACTTGCGTACAAAGCTTGATTCGTCAATTATTTGATCTTTGTTAGTTCTCCGTCCGCCTCTGCTCATTGCATAACAATACACACAGTTCAGGTCGCATTTCGGCTTAATGTCTAATCTGAAAGGTACTCCGCAAAAGAAAAATTGGCTAGTTGGCGAAATTGCGTACTCATAATTTTTCATCACAGCAGTACCTTATCTTTAGTATTCTAAATTCTTCACAGTGGTATATTATAATTGCGATTGATGCTGTATATTGGGCGTGATACTATTATTATATCTCAAACTATAGCGAGTAGTCAATTGAAAATCTGAATTCTTGTACAAAATGTTGGAATTTTTGTTGCCTAAGCTGTTTGCGTTTAGCAGGCAACCGACATAGTATGCATCATTCGAGAACCAGTTCCCTGAATTCAGTTCCCCCGGCTTCAGCAGTACTGTGGATGTAACCCAGTCGAATCTCCATCTCTCTAGCCACGTAGTGGGGCAGTGCCCCCATGGAGGTATTGCCGGGCAGTGCAGGTAGGGGTGTGGTGGGGAGTGCATATCAGATGCCCATTTTTACTGCCTGATCGCCATCTCGGTTTTGTTTGTATTGGAGCTTGCTTTCCACCGGTGAATGCGTAAGTTGTGAGCCACAGGCGAGAAGCCTGTACAGCAACGAACGGAGGAACGATTCATGGAGATGGGCAAGCTCACGGCGAAACTGAGGGACGCGGTTCCGGTATGCCTGTTGGTGGAGGGCAAGGAGATCAAGCGGTTCAAAAACATCGAAATCCCGGATGAGCTCAAGAAGCTGGAGTATCAGGACTTCAAGTTCGACGTACCCGCGCACGGCGCCATCACCTTAAAGATTATGTTCGAGCCGGGCGTGTTGCCTGAGGAATTCCCGCAGACAAGGGCGCGGAGGACGCGGAAACCCTTGGGCCAAGAAGCGCAGCCGCGGGTAACTGCTGTGGATGACAAGGCGGCCGAGACCGAGGAAGCGGCGCCGCAGGAAGCGTATCCCGCCGAATCACTTCCCGCTGAAACGGTGGAAGCCCTGGCACAGGCGCTTGAAGATGCGCAAGCCGCAGGCGAGCCAGTGGATGCACTGGCCGAGGTGGTAGCAAACGGCGAGACGATCAAGACTGAGATCATTGGGGACGAAGCCACGGGCCGGGTGCTAGTTATCACAATGGAGTCGGAGAGCAACGAGGCCACACCGCAGCCAGAGAACAATGTGCTGGCCAAGAAACCTTCGGGAAAGGGCAGGGGCAAGAAGGGCACGGCTGTTACGGACAGCGCCAACCAATAAGTTCAACAACAGAATCCCGGCTCAGCGCCGGGATTTGTACGTCGTGGAAAGATGTTGCATTCTGGGCATTGCCAAGTGAAGCAAATGCAGAATTAATGTCTTTGCTTTATCAACTTAGACGTCATAGACTAACGCGTTGACAGGGATAACAAATCAGTGTATAATAAATGAAAATTTGAATTGTGCAGTTATTGAGCTGGCCGATTTGCGTGAGCATTTTATCATAAACGGGGATCACTGGTTTAATCCTGGAGAAGTCCTCCATTAGCCATATCTTGCTGATATGCGCAAGTTACTGTCGCTGCTTCCTTGATATCGATGCCTATAAACCATAATTTACGACAGAAGCGGGAGCGATTTCGAAATGGATTTGATTCCGAAAATCGGAGCAGCAATATTAATTGCTTATATCGTCATTTCGATTCTATATGGTATATTCTCCAACATACTTGAGAAGGTTTCATACAAATATAGAACAAGAACTGTGCGTCCGCCGAAATATTACAGAGCTAAGACTATTATCAAAGAGGATGACGCTTACATTCTTAAATTTACGGATAAAACCACTTGGACACGAAAGGTGGCACCATCCGATTTATTCTATCCGGGGCAATTGCTGTACGACAAAGAAAAGAGAAAATATAAGGTAAGTGAAGCGTTCACTGATGATCAAATTAACATCACTGCTATTGAAACTTACACCACAAGCAGAGAAAAAATACATTGCTATCTTGTTGGAGAAATATACTTCTTTAATGAAAACGACTGTAGTAACAGAAATATTACGAATGAAAATAGATATGCCTTTTTGCAAGAACTACGAATAAGAGAGCGGAATAAACAAGAATATGAGAAAATAATCAACAAAACGCATAAGGCATATACTGTTGAGCCGCATTATAAACAATCGAAACTACCAGAACCGCAGAAAACAGACCAGCTTTGCGAAAAAGCATTAAAGCAGCCATACTTACCAACCGTGTATGCTCTACCTAAAAAAATTTCATGCACATCGCCCACTGCTGATTATATTTTTCTGAGAGAAAGAGGAGCAAAATGGCTGCTCCACTTTACGAATGCAAAAAACCTGGGTAGTATTTTGAAGAACGGTATATTATCCAGGGCAAAAGCACATAGTATGAATATAGAGGTTGAATATAATGATGCGAACGAGATGCTAAGTAATTATATATCCGTGAGCATAGAGTGGATAAATTATAAAATGCTATACTACCTTAGAAATAGACATCCGGAAGAAGTTTTCGTAATAATCGCTTTCTCTACCGAATATCTCAATGAGTGCGCATATGAACTCTATCGAACTAATGCGGCTTCTGGCCGCGGAACCTCGCGCGTCTCTTCTGCTGAAGGACTTTATTATGACGCGGAGAATCGTCTATGTCTAGGGAGCGCGAAATATCCCACTGACCCTCAGGCTGAGGTACGCATCAAAGATATTATCCCAGCGGAATGTATAAAATGTGTCTACTTCAGGTCTGAAGATGATTTAGTAATCGCTAAACTTCCGGACGAGTATAGCGGCATAGTAAAAGTTTGTGAAAAGCCCTTTGGACCCAGAAAAGATTATTCATTTTGGAGGCAGAATAACAATGACTAAAAGAATGTATTTTACGGCTCAGAATAGAAGGCCATACGTATCTGAGAAATATGCTGAGTTTAAGTTCGAACCAGGTTTCGCATTGTCTCAAAAGAGGAAATGCATCAAAAATATGCATAAAGCTATATCAGATACAGAAAAAGTCGGTCTAATCCTTGAAGTGTCAACAAAGTCAGAATCTTCACTAGGAGCACTTTTGAGCGCATTTTCTTTGGAATACTATGACTCTGTTTCAAATAATTATTACAGGCTAGAAAATGTATTTCAAGCATCGAAAAAATTCCGTGCAGGAGGGCCATACCGAGAACTCCTTTCGATTATGCCTCACCAAGCTAAGCAAAGTACTTTATTAGATGGTTCCGGTGAGCTTGTATCTTTTGTTGGTTTGGACGGGGAAGAATGGCCAATATCTGCAAAGACAGCATACTATGATTGGATATATATCTCTACAGTTATCGAGACGTTGAGGAATAGATCGGCTCTTAAAGATGAGCTAATGAGCTATAAGCATTTCACCGATATTGCCTTTAACGATAAAGTATCACTTAACTGCCAAGCCCGCTCTCTTGCCATGTATGTTGGGATGGTACAAAGTAATGCAGTTGATCGTTATATGAGGGATAAGCAGTCTTTTCTGTCATTATATAGCGATGAAGACCCAAAAGACTATGAGCAAACTTCTCTTTTTTGATTGGTTTTTATGATGTACCACCTATATAACAACCGAAATCGGTAGAGCAGCCCCTACAATATGTGGTTGGGAAGGTGTAGATATGGATACAAAGCTGCTTCGTGAAAATTTCAAAATTTACTTATCGAAACGCTACCCTCAAGATAACAATGTGAGCGCAACCGTATCCATGGCCTATTTCCTTGATCGATACGGCAATGAATTTGGCCTATCATTCGAGCAGATATTGTCGGACGGCGTCATACCCGACGTTTACGAATACAAGCTTGAGGAGTCCTTTGTAAAAAGGGGAAGAAAAAACCCGCGAAGCGATGCTTCAACGTACGCACATTCATTGCGGCTTCTGCTGGAGTTTGTCAAAGGGCAGCCTAATGAACCGGCAGTAAAAGGACAGAAAGCCACAGTAAAGAGCAGTTCAAATACCCAGAATTCAAAAGACATCGCTTCACCGACGGCGATCGCGGTAGAATCCTACCTTGACAGGTGGAATACGCTTCCGGGCTATAAAGAGCAGGAAGACGCGCTGGACCTTCTGTTTCTAGAAACATATCCAGACAATACGGATCTGAGCAAAGTGCTAATCAAGTGCTCCGTGCTTAACGATTTTTACAAGACGAATATATACGGTGTTATGCCTGTAGCTAAACGGATAATTAGTCTGGATACAGACTGGCGGTTAAAGAGCGGCGACCCTAAGATGGTGAATGATATAGCATCCGGACATGGGATCAAATCAAGGACAGGCAAGGAACTTCAACTTCTTTCTTTTGCTACGAAATACTGCAGCCGGCACAATTCTGCGGATTATCCGATATATGACTACTATGTAGAGAGGCTTTTAGCATATTTCCGCGATAAGGACAGATTCAGTAGTTTCTCTGGCGAAGACTTGCGGGACTATCAGGTTTTCAAGCAGGCGATTCTCACTTTCAGGGAAGCATACTCATTGCAAAAGTATACAGTCAAACAGATTGATCAGTATCTCTGGCAGGCGGGGAAAGAAGCTTTTCCAATCAAATATTGACATTAGCCACATATTTGGAGAATCTCTTATGTGATCTACGCAGTTTGGGTTGCCCGGCAACCACATCGCCGGATTTCTGTCTCTCGGGGTGGGTGCATCATTACACCATTACACGGCAGCCTTTGGAGATCGTGTATTTTTTGAGTTCTCTGTGGCGCCTTTTTCTGCCTCCCGCCCACGCCAAAATTCCGTCTGTGAGCCCGTCCGTGTATTCCTGCAAAATGGGCGGCGGATGGCCGGGATTTAAAGGTGAATTTGCAGGCGTACAAATAAGCCCGCCGCAACCGGCGAGCTTATTTGCACCAACTAATGTCGGTATTGATGGTGGGGTTAAATGGGCTCGAACCATCGACCTTTACGATGTCAACGTAACGCTCTAACCAACTGAGCTATAACCCCACGCAACGCTGCTAATTATACTTCCTGGGGCTGGCAAAGTCAAGCTTTTTCTTTGTAAAATGGGGAAAAGCGGCCCTCGGCCAGTTGGGCGGGGCGCGGGCATAATACACCGTCAAGTGCAAAAGTGGGAGATAAAGAATAGACCGCACAGCCCGGATGGAGTAAGATGGAATTGAACAAAACATCAGCTGCGAGGTGGATTATGCGGCCCTATACACATTTTAGATCGGATGAACGCGCTTGTCTAGCGTCGTACCTTCGGGAAGGGAAGAACATGGCGGAGATCGCCGTGCTGCTTGAACGGAGTATCTCGACGATAAGCCCCGGGATCAAGCGGCGGAACAAACAGGTCAAGCCGGACGGCACGTGCTACCACCCGTCGTGGCCGGGATAGGTGTAGGCCCCCTCCTGAGGAGATCGCGCTTACGTGGAAGCAGGCACAATCGGGCGGGAAACTGAGCACGAGTACCATCTGTCGCGCCGTATTCAAAGAATGCGAAATTCATGGCGCAGGCTGTCATCAGGGGACTAAAGACAAGCGGGATACCGGTCAGTACGACCACGTTCGACAATGGCTCGAAGTTTGCGCGGCACAAGAGCATTGAGCGAGAGCTGAATGCGACGGTCTGCTTCGCGGATGCCCATGCATCGTGGCAACGGGGAACGGATGAATGTTCCAATGACCGACTCCGGTTCCTCCTCCCAGAGGGTACGGACTGGAAGAACATAACGGACGAGACCGTCGCCGATGTCGTTCCCTCCATCAACGAACGGCCTCGCAAATGCCTGAGCGCGCGTTCCTGCTTCTCTCGTTCACTTTTGCACTTCACTTGGCAATCTGCCGCGGCGGTTATCGGGTACCCTTGTCGTACGGTACGCCGGAGGCCTTGGGCGCGCGGGATTGCTTGCTGCTGAAAGCCAGCACGATCAGTGTGGCGATGTAGGGGATCATCTTGTATACATCGCTGGGAATCGGCAGATCTTGAAGCACCGGGAGGCCGCTGTAGGAGGCCGACACGGTCTTCATCAGGCCGAAGAACAGCGCGGCCAGAAAGATTCTGAGCGGCTTCCACTGGCCAAAGATCAGCACGGCCAGCGCCAGAAAGCCGTAGCCGGCCACGGTGGCGTTGAAGTTCACGCTGGTCGGCACCACGAACACCAGCCCGCCGAGCCCCGCCAGCGCGCCTGAAATCAGTACGCCCGTGTAGCGGATCCTGGACACGTTCACGCCCACGCTGTCCGCCGCCGCCGGATGCTCGCCGCAGGCGCGCAGCCTAAGTCCAAACCGGGTCTTGTACAGCGCGAACGCCGCTCCGATCAGGATTGCGAGGCCGATGTAGGTGGTGATGTAGGTGTTCTGGAACAGCAGCGGGCCGAGGATGGGGATGTCGCCCAGCACCGGGATGCTGCGGATGCGGAAGGTATTGGCGAACATGATCTGCTGCACGCCGTTTTCCTGAACCGTTCGGGCCAGGTAGATGGCGAACGCGGGCGCGAACATGTTCAGGGCGGTGCCGCTGATGGTCTGGTCGGACCTGAGCGTGACGGCCGCGTAGGCGTGCAACAACGAGAACAGCGCGCCCGCGCCCGCCGCGATCAGCACCGCCAGCAGCAGCTGGCCCTGACCCGACATAAAGTCCTGTGTCTTGTTCAGAAAAAAGATAGAGCAGAACGCGCCCATGACCATGACGCCCTCGAGCGCGATGTTCACCACGCCGCTGCGCTCGCTGAACATGCCGCCCAACGCGACGATCATAAGCGGAATGGAGAAGAACATCATCTGCTGGAACAGAAAGAACAGGGTATCCATCAGCGCACCCCCTCCATTTTCTCGGCGGCGGATGCCGGCACACGCTTGGCGCGGGCCAGGAGTCCCCGCACGGCCAGCGAGAACGCGCTGAAGTAGATGACCAGCGCGATGATGATGTCGATGACTTCCTGCATGTACTTGAGCGACTGCAGTTGGCTGCCGCCTACGGTGATGTGGGCGACGAACAGCCCGGCGAATATGATGCCGATCGGATTCGACAGCCCAAGCAGCGCCACGGGGATACCGTTGAAGCCCTGTGAGGGCATGATCTCGTCGACATGGATGTGCATGCCGCTGGCCGGGGCCAGGTACATCAGCGCGCCCGCCGTGCCCGCCAGCGCGCCGGCGATGACCATGCTGAGCACGATGGATCGGTTCTCATCGATGCCCGCGTAACGGCTGGCATTGCGGTTCAGGCCGCATGCCTTGAGCTCGTAGCCGAAGGTGGTGCGGTTGAGGATGATGTACATCACGATCGCCAATCCGATGGCGATATACAGGCCCGCGTTGACCGAACTGACGTCCACATAGTTGCCCTTCATGTTATAGAACAGCCTGTCCAGCCCGCCCTTGGGAATCACCGCCGTATCCAGCACATTCACGGTCTGGTTGCGCAAAGAGTCGAACAGCGGCGTGAGCTTAATCAGATAGCGCGTGCCGTACAGCCCGATGTAGTTCATCATAATCGACGAGATGACCTCGTTCACGTTCAGATACGCCTTGAACAGCCCGGGCACCAGGCCCCACAGCCCGCCCGCCACCATGCCGCACAAAAGCGCGAACGCCCAATGCAGTCCGGCGGGCATTGGCCACAGCGCGCCGACGTATGTCGCCACAAACCCGCCGACCACCAACTGTCCCGGCGCGCCGATGTTGAACAGCCCCGTCTTGAACGCGAAGCCCACGCTCAGGCCGGTCATGATGATCGGCGTGGCGTAGTACAGCACCTGCCCCAGGCCCTTGACGCCGGTATTCCAGCCGCCCTTGAGGATGATGAGCAGGCCCTGGAACGCCGAGGACGGATTTGAGAACAGCAGGATCAAAAACCCCGCCGCCAGGCCGGCCACGATGGCCAGCAGCGACGCGGAGACGCTGGTGGAGAGCAACCGCCTGAGCCGCTTCATACCGCTTCACCCACCCTTTTCCCGCCGCGCTTGTGCCCGGCCATATACAATCCCAGATCCTGCACGGTCGCTTCCTTGGGATCCATCTCGGCCACGATCTCGCCCTCGAACATCACCAAGATGCGATCCGATATATTCATCACTTCATCCAGCTCCAGTGAGATCAGCAGCACCCCCCTGCCCGCGTCCCGGGCCGCGACGATGCGCTTGTGGATGGACTCGATCGCGCCCACGTCCAACCCGCGCGCGGGCTGCACCGCGATCAGGAGGTCCGGTTCCAGGCTCAGCTCGCGGGCGACGATGGCCTTCTGCTGGTTGCCGCCGGACATGCTGCGGGCGCGCGTGTCGCCACCCTGACCGGATCTGATGTCGAACGAATCGATCAGCGTGTCCGTGTAGCGCTTCATCTCGTCGAACTTGATGAAGTGGCATTTCTGGAACCGGGGCTTATGGCTGGACTTCAGGATCATGTTCTCGGCCAGCGAATAGTCCAGCACCAGCCCGTATTTGTGCCGGTCCTCTGGGATGTGCGAGAGGCCCATGTCGTTGCGCCGGCGGATGCTGACGTGGGTGATGTCCTCGCCGTTCAGCGTGATTTGCCCGGCGTCGGGCTTGGTGAGGCCGGTCAGCGCATAAACCAGCTCCGATTGGCCGTTGCCGTCGATGCCCGCCACGCACACGATCTCACCCCTGCACACCGTCAGCGACACATTATTGACCAGGCGTTTGCCCGTTTCGCGGCTGATTACGCTGAGGTCCTTCACGTCGAGCACCGGCTCGCCGGGCGTGGCCGGGCCCTTACCCACCACGAAGTCCACCTTGCGTCCGACCATCATCTCGGAGAGCTGCTCGGCCGTGGTGTCCCCGACGTCCACCGTGCCGATATGCCGCCCCTTGCGCAGCACCGTGCATCGGTCCGCGACGGCCTTGATCTCGTTCAGCTTGTGGGTGATGAACAGGATGGACTTGCCTTCAGACCGCAGGCCCTGCATGATCTTCATCAGCTCGTCGATCTCCTGCGGCGTCAGCACGGCCGTGGGCTCGTCGAAGATCAGCACCTCATTGTTGCGATACAGCATCTTCAAAATCTCGACGCGCTGCTGCATGCTCACGGTGACGTCCTCGATTTTCTTGTCAGGGTCGACCATCAACCCATACCGGGTCGAGAGCTCCATCACGCGCGCCTTGGCGTCGTCCATCCTCAGCACGCCGTGCTTGACCGTCTCCACGCCCAGGATGATGTTCTCAAGCACCGTGAAGTTCTCCACCAGCTTGAAGTGCTGATGCACCATGCCGATGCCGAGCGCGTTGGCATCGTTGGGGTTGTCGATTCTGACTGGGCGGCCGTCCTTCTTGATCTGACCGCCGTCCGGCTGATACAGTCCGAACAGGATGCTCATCAGCGTGGATTTCCCGGCGCCGTTCTCGCCCAGCAAGGCATGGATTTCGCCCTTGCGCAGTTGCAGCGTTACGTCGTCGTTGGCACGGATGCCGGGGAAGTCCTTGGTGATGTTCAGCATCTCGATGATGAAGGAGGGGGGCAAGGCGGATCACATCCTTTGGTTCAAAACATTGTTGTTCCCAATACAACGCGGGCAGGCAGGCCGTTGCCTGCCTGCCCGCATGGAGCAAATCGGTTACTGGATGACGGTCACCTTCGCCACGTCGACCTTGATCTGATCGGCGGCGGCAACGTCGGTGTCCTTCTGGATGGCGATCTCGTTCGCGGCGAGCTTCGCGAACAGCGCGTCGTACTGCGCCTGGTCGAACTTCTCAAACTTGCTGGTGGCCATGGGCAGGTTCACGCCGCCCTTGTCCGCGCCCAGCACCAGGCTCTGGCCGCCGGGGAACGTGCCGTCATAATAGGCGGCCAGCATCCGCTGCACGGACGTTTGCAGGCCCTTCGTCGCGGAGGTGATGACGGTCGCGGATTCGGCGCTCTGGTCGACGTCCACGCCGATGACCTTGCCGCCCTTGTCCTCTGCGGCCGCCATGACGCTGTTGCCCACCGCGCCTCCGCAGGCGAAGATGACTTGAACGCCGTCGTTGAACCAACTGGCGGCCATGGCCTGCGCCTCGGGCGTGGCGGCAAAGCCGCCGGTGTAGTGATAGTTGATGCTCAGGTCGGTGACGCCCAGCTCCTTGGCCGCGGCGTCCGCGCCCTGCACGAAGCCGTAGCCGAACCGGACGACCGCCGGAACCGCCATGCCGCCCATGAACCCGAGCTTGGTCATGCCCTCCACGACCGCCGCGTAGCCGGCCAGGTAGCCGGACTGCTCCTCGGCGTACACGAAACCGACGGTGTTCTCCTTTGCGCCGCCGACCGGATTGCCGTCGACCAGCACGAAATTCACGTCCGGATACATCTCCTGGGCGATGCCAATCGGCTCCTCGAACAGGTAGCCCGGGGTCACGATGATCTTGCAGCCATCGTTCACGGCCTGCTCGATCTTCTCGAGGTACAGCTCGGTGGACTGGCCGGTGGGCTGATAATAGTTGTAGGTCTTGCCATTGGCTTCGCAATAGGCCTTGATGCCCTCCCAAGTGCCCTGATTGAAGGATTTGTCGTCGATGGTGCCGAGATCGGTAATCATGCCGACTTCGTAGCCGTCCGCCGACGCCGCCGCGCCGAGCGCCAGAACCAGCACAAGCGCGAGAACCAATGAGAGCAGTTTCTTCATGGGGTATACCTCCTCTAATTGTGCGGGCTTCACATACCCTACAGCGCTAGTATAACAGATTTTCGGGGGGAATGGAAGGGGAAACGGATAGCGTTTTTGGCAATCTTATACGATAGGTTCACGCGCTTGAGGGAAACCATAATGAGCGGGACCGGCTCCTTCAATGGGATTCACATCGCTGCGTTCACGGCAATCCCCCGCGCGCGAGCCACATAGAGCACGGTCTTCCCCGCGCCGTAGCGGCGGCCCATGTCCCAGATGGAGCCGATCATATCCTCGCGGATACCGCCGACATCACCGCTCGTCGGGGCCATCCTCCTTGGGGACGATCAATTGGCCTCCATGATATCATCCGCCGCGCGCCGATTCAACCACAAACGTGCTTGACAGCGCCTCGCCGCTCCCCTAGGATTGAGAAAGCACAACATAGGAGGAAGCCATGATTAAGGCGGTCTTTTTTGACGTGGACGGCACGCTGATGTCGCACGCGCAGGGATGCGTGCCGGACGGCGCGCGCCGGGCGGTGGCGCGGTTGCGCGCGCGGGGCATTAAGGCGTTCGTCGCCACCGGGCGGTTCAAGGGCGAGCTCGAGGAGCTTCACTTTCTCGACGGAATGGGGTTCGACGGCTACGTCGGCAGCAACGGGCAATATTGCTGGGACTTGGGCGGGGTGTTCTTCGCGCGCCCGCTCGACGACGGCGACGTTCAAACCGTCCTCAAGCTGAGCACATCCATTCCGTTCGCCTGCGGCGCGGTCTGCGAAAGCGGGCTGTTCATCAACCGCGTCGACGACGACGTGCTTCGCGCGCAGGCCGGCATCTCGACCGCGATACCGCCCGTGCGCGACCTCGCGGAGCTTGCGGCGCGCGAGCCCTTCTACCAGATGATCGCGTTCAAGCCCGCGCCGTTTGATCGGGAACTCGTCCGCGCGCTGTCAAACACCGATACCGCCCGCTGGCATGCCCGCGCGTTCGACCTGCTGCCGCGCGGCGGCGGCAAGCACAAGGGCGCGCGCGTGTTGCTTGAGCGGCACGGCATCCGACCGGACGAGGCGCTGGCAATCGGCGACGGCGAAAACGATCTCAGCCTGTTCCGCTTCGCGGGCGCGTCGGTCGCGATGGGCAATGCGGCGGATGCGGTCAAGGCGTCGGCCACGTATGTCACCTCCTCGGTCGACGAGGACGGCATCGAGCGGGCGCTCAGGCATTTCGGGCTGATCGACGCGACAATATAATCTATGCTGCGTTGACAAATCAAGCAAATATTCTATATAATGTAGCGAACCGGCGCAGGCCGGCAAAACGCAATATGGAAGGACGGTAGCAACATGAAGAAGATGATTTCCCTGTGCCTCGCAATCCTGATGCTCGCGACGGCGGGCGCCGCGCTGGCGGAAGGCCCGCGCAAGATCGGCATCCTGCAACTGGTCGACCACCCGGCGCTGAACGCGGCGCAGAACGGCTTCGTCAAGGCGCTCCACGACAAGGGCTATGTCGACGGCCAGTCGATCGCGATCACCTATCAGAACGGGCAGGGCGACACCAACAACCTGGCCACGATCGCCGACAAGTTCGTGGGCGACGAAATGGACCTGGTGCTGGCGATCGCCACGCCGTCGGCGCAAGCCATGGCCGGCAAGACGGCGGACATCCCGATCATCGCCACCGCCGTCACCGACTTCGAGGTGGCGGGGCTGGTTCACTCGAACGCGAAGCCCGGCACCAATGTGTCGGGCACCAGCGACATGAACCCGATCACCGAGCAGATCGACCTGATGCTGAGGTTCGTGCCCGAGGTCAAGACCGTGGCCTTCCTCTATAACTCGAGCGAGGACAACTCGGTCTTGCAAGTAAATGTCGCCAAGGCGGCGCTCGACGCGAAGGGCATCGGCTACATCGAGCAGACCGTGACCAACAGCAACGAGGTGCAGCAGGCGGTGTTGGCCGTCGCCTCCGAGTGCGACGCCATCTACCTGCCCACCGATAATGTGTTCGCCTCGGCCATGCCGGTCGTGCATGCGGTCTCGGTGGACGCCAAGCTGCCGGTCATCTGCGGCGAGGAGAACATGGTATTGGGCGGCGCGCTGGCCACGCTGGGCATCAATTATGAAAGTCTCGGGTACCAGGCGGGCGAGATGGCGGCGCGCGTGCTGGACGGCGCGGACATCAGCCAAATGCCGGTCGAAACCTCGAACCAGTTCAGCTACGCAGTCAACGGCGAGGTCGCCGAGGCGATCGGCATCGAGGTGCCCGAAGACCTCCGGCAGTACGTCGTCTACCCCGGCCGGCAATGAAGCAATTCCCTCGCATCCGGCTGCGGCCGTATGCGAGGGAGTCGTGGCGCGCCCGACCGCGCCCAGTGGGCGGGGAAGGGAGGGCGCCGGCCAATGAGCACGCGAGCCGCCGCGCCAACGGCGTGGGGCGACCATTGTGAATTGAGTGAGGGCAAGCGCGCCCCTTGGAGGAATCCATTTGCACCCGCAAAGCCCGTACAAATGATTGAACACGGAGGGTCCCGGCCCTCCAAACCTCCCGAGGGGCGCAAGCGATTGCCCTGGTAATATAAGGAGATTGTATGGTGAACATTCTGCTGGGGGCGGTGTCTCTGGGCCTATTGTGGGCGGTGATGACGCTCGGCGTGTACATCACCTACCGCGTGCTCGACATCGCCGACCTGACCGTGGAAGGTTCGGTGGCGCTGGGCGCCGCCGTCGCGGCGCGGCTGATAACGGCCGGCACGCCGGCTTGGCCGGCGTCGCTGGCCGCGCTGGCCGCCGGCATGACAGCCGGGCTGGTCACCGGCCTCCTGCACACCCGGCTCAAGATCCCGGCGCTGCTGTCGGGCATCCTGACCATGATCGCGCTGTACTCGATCAACCTGCGCGTGATGGGCAAGGCCAACATACCGCTGCTGCGCATCGAAACGGTGTACACCCGGTTCCAGAACATGGGGCTTACGAAGTCGCTGCCGACGCTGGTGGTCGGCGTCATGGTGGTAACGCTGGTATCCTTCGCGCTGTATTGGTTCTTCGGCACGGAACTGGGCAGCGCCATCCGCGCAACCGGCAACAACCGCGCGATGTCAAAGGCCCAGGGCATCGACACCGATCACATGATAATCCTGGGGCTGGTGCTCTCCAACGGCCTGGTGGGCTTCGCGGGCGCGTTGATCGCGCAGAGTCAGTCGTTTGCCGACGTGCAAATGGGCACCGGCTCCGTGGTGATCGGGCTGGCCTCGCTAATCATCGGCGAGGTGCTGTTCGGCACCCGCTCGTTTAAAAACCGGCTGGTGTCGGTGTCGCTGGGCGCGGTGCTGTACCGCGTAATCATCGCGCTGGTGCTCAAGGCCGGCATGGACCCCAACGACATGAAGCTGTTCACCGCGGCCACCGTGGCGATCTGCCTGGCGCTGCCGATGTTCCGCTCCTACTGGAACACCCTCAAAAAGTCGCTGACCTCTGAGAGGGAGGGTGCGCATGCTTGACATTCAAGGCGTAAAAAAGACATTCAACCTGGGTACGGTCAACGAAAAGCAGGCGCTCTCGGGCGTCGGCCTGACCCTGAACGCCGGCGACTTCGCGGCGCTGATCGGCGGCAACGGCGCGGGCAAGTCCACGCTGCTGAACGCCGTGGCCGGGGTGTTCCCGATCGACGGGGGCCGCATTTTGATCGACGGCCGCGACGTGACGGCGCTTAGCGAACACAAGCGCGCGCGCTTCTTGGGCCGTGTATTCCAGGACCCGATGCTGGGTACGGCGGCGAACATGGGCATCGAGGAGAATCTGGCGCTGGCCTACCGGCGCGGCAAGCACCGCACGCTGCGCTGGGGCATCACAAACCGCGAACGGGCGTTGTTTCGCGAGCTGCTCGCGGAATTGAACCTGGGCCTCGAAGACCGGCTGACCACCAAGGTGGGCCTGCTGTCGGGCGGACAGCGCCAGGCGCTGACGCTGCTCATGGCCACGCTGACGCCCGAGAAGCCGTGCCTCTTGCTGCTCGACGAGCATACCGCCGCGCTCGACCCGCAGACCTCCGCCACGGTGCTTCATCTGACCGAGAAGCTGATCGCCGAGCACCGCCTGACCACGCTCATGGTCACCCACAACATGCGCGAGGCGATCCAACTGGGCAACCGCCTAATCATGATGGATGGCGGCCGTATCATCCTGGACGTATCCGGCGAACAAAAGCGCGAATTGACCGTAGACAAACTGATGGCCGCCTTCGCCGCTTTAAGCGGCAGCGAACTGGCGAGTGATCGGATGTTGTTATCTTAAATCCTCCCAAAGGAGCGTGGCCCCTTGAACCAGCTTAGGATCCGCAATTTCTGCATCATCGCACATATCGACCACGGCAAGTCCACACTGGCCGACCGGCTGCTCGAAGCGACCGGCGTCATGGCGACGCGCGACATGACCGAGCAGGTGCTCGACTCGATGGAACTCGAGCGCGAGCGCGGCATCACGATCAAGTCAAAGCCCGTGCGCCTGCCCTACACCGCGAGCGATGGCGAAACCTACGAGCTCAACCTGATCGATACGCCGGGCCACGTGGACTTCACCTACGAGGTCAGCCGCGCGCTGGCCGCGTGCGAGGGCGCGGTGCTGGTGGTGGACGCAAGCCAGGGCATCGAGGCGCAGACGCTGGCCAATGTGTACATGGCGCTGGATCACGACCTCGAGATCCTGCCGGTAATCAACAAGATCGACCTGCCGAGCGCCCAGCCCGACGTGGTCAAAAAGGAGATCGAGGACGAGATCGGGCTGGACACCGAGGGCTGCCCGCTGGTATCGGCCAAGCAGGGCATCGGCATCGAGGCGGTGCTCGAACAGATCGTCGCGCGCATCCCGCCGCCCAAGGGCGACCGCGAAGCGCCGCTCAAGGCGCTGATCTTCGACTCCTATTACGACAATTACCGCGGCGCGATCAGCTCGGTGCGCATCGTAGAGGGTACGATCCGCGTCGGCGACCGCATGCGCATGATGGCGAGCGGGCGCGAGTTCGACGTGACCGAGGTGGGCGCTTTCATCCCCGGCGGCTATCTGCCGACAAACACGCTGCTGGCGGGCGACGTGGGCTACGTGGCCGCGTCGATCAAGGACATCGCCGACATCCGCGTGGGCGACACGATCACGCTGTCGAATCACCCCGCGTCCTCTCCCCTGCCGGGCTACAAGAAGGTGCTGCCGATGGTGTACTGCGGCATCTACCCCGCCGACGGCGCGGAGTACGAGTCGCTGAAGGGCGCGCTCGAGAAGCTGCGCCTCAATGACGCGGCGCTGTCGTTCGAGCCCGAGACATCGGTGGCGCTCGGATACGGATTCCGCTGCGGCTTCCTGGGCCTTCTGCACATGGAGATCATCCAGCAGCGGCTCGAGCGCGAGTTCGACCTCGACCTCGTGACCACCGCGCCCAGCGTGGTCTACCATGTCGTCAAGACCGATGACACCAAGACCACGATCGACAACCCGACCAACCTGCCCCCGGTTCAGGAGATCGCGTGGATGGAGGAGCCGTATGTGGACGCGCAGGTGATCTCGCCCCAGGAGTACGTGGGCACGATCATGGAGCTGTGTCAGGACAAGCGCGGCACCTTCCGCGACATGAAGTACATCGAGGGCGGGCGCGTGCACCTGAGCTACGACCTGCCGCTCAACGAAGTGATCTACGACTTCTTCGACCAGCTCAAGAGCCGCACGCGCGGCTACGCCTCGTTCGACTACGAGCTCAAGGGCTACATGAAGAGCGACCTGGTCAAGCTGGACATGCTGCTCAACGGCGACATGTGCGACGCGCTCTCGATCATCGTACACCGCGACCGCGCCTATGCGCGCGGCCGCTCGATCGCCGAGAAGCTCAAGGACGCCATCCCGCGCCAGCTGTTCGAGATCCCGATCCAGGCCACGATCGGCGGCAAGGTCATCGCCCGCGAAACCGTCAAGGCCCTGCGCAAGGACGTGCTCGCCAAGTGCTACGGCGGCGACATCTCCCGCAAGAAAAAGCTGCTTGAAAAGCAAAAGGAAGGCAAGAAGCGCATGCGCCAGGTCGGGTCGGTGGAAGTGCCGAGCGAGGCGTTTATGACGGTGCTGAAGATGGATTAGGGTACGAGGGATGCCAAGGGAAACTGCCCCCTGGCATCCCTCCCCAAACAGAGATTTGGTGGGGGATGCAATGAACATCAAGGCATTATCGGCAGAATATGCGGTGAGAAAATTGAATGTGTCCGATGTTCCGGCAATATTCAGCCTCTGCCACGGCAATCCGATGTATTACCAACATTGTCCCCCCGCCTTGACGGTTGACGGCATTATGGCTGATATGACTGTGTTTCCACCCGGCAAAGCTCAAAAGGATAAGTACTATATTGGGTTTTTTGAAAATGGCGCCTTGCTTGCTGTGATGGATTTGATTGACGGTTATCCTGGCTCTGGGATCGCATTCATTGGTTTTTTCATGACCAACCGCGATTTGCAAGGCAAAGGTCTTGGCACAAAAATCATAACCGCTGCTTGCGATTATTTCAAAACGTCTGGATACTCGACGGTTTGTCTTGGCTACGCAAAGGGAAATCCTCAAAGCGAGAACTTTTGGCTGAAAAATGGGTTCGCCAAGACAGGGAAGGAAACACAGTGCGAAGGCTATGTAGCGGTTGGCATGGAGCGAATCTTATAAGCCAACGAGAGGCTGACAAATTCTAATTTGTCGCTTCGCCGGATCGTCCGAATTGTTGCCGGGCTATCCACTGTTCCAAATCTACCCAATGGGAGGCATCCATGCAGAAAGCCGCCCTCTACATTCATATCCCGTTCTGTGCGCGCAAGTGCGCCTACTGCGACTTCGCCTCCTACGCTGGGCGCGAGGGTGATTTTTCGCGCTATCTGGCCGCGCTCGAAGGGGAAATCCTCGCCGCCGCGCGCCGCTACGGACGGCTGAGCGTGCCCACGATCTACATCGGCGGCGGTACGCCGTCGATCCTTAAGAGCGACGCCTTGGTGCACCTGATCGCCATGGCGCGCGCGCTGTTCGCCGTCGAGCCGGACGCCGAAATCACGGTCGAAGCCAACCCCGGTACGCTCAACCCCGCGATGCTGCGCGATCTGCGGGCAGCGGGCGTAAACCGGCTGTCGATGGGCATGCAGGCGGCGCAGCCGCATCTGCTCGACTTGCTGGGCCGCATCCACAACCAGGCCGACGTCGAGCAGTCGGCCCGCTGGGCGCGCGCGGCGCTCTTCGACAACCTGAGCCTCGACTTGATGTACGCACTGCCCGGCCAGACAATGGCCGACTGGGTGGACACGCTCAAGGCGGCCATGGCGCTTCGGCCCGAGCACCTGTCCTGTTACAGCCTGATCCTGGAGCCGGGCACGCCGCTTGCGCTAAAAGTGGAGTCGGGCGCGCTCGAAACGCCTGGGGAGGACGCGGCGCTCGCCATGCAGCACGCCGCGGCGCGCATCCTGGCCCGGCGCGGCTACGCTCGCTATGAAATCTCGAACTACGCCCTCCCCGGCCGCGCCTGCCGCCACAACGAAGTCTACTGGGCGCGCGGCGACTACCTGGGCCTCGGGCTGTCCGCTCACTCGCTGATGAACGGGGAGCGCTTCGCCAACACCGATGCGCTGGACGACTACCTGGCGGGCGCACGCGAAATCAGCCGCGAACCCATCACCGCCGAGGCGGCGCGCGAAGAAGCCATCATGCTGGGCACGCGCACCGCGCGCGGCATCGACCTTGCGTTGGTCGCAGGCCGAGAGCAGGCACTCGTCCGCCTGACCGCGCTCGGCCTGATCGAGCGCACCGCAGACCGCCTGCGCCTGACCGATAAAGGCTTGGACGTGCACAACGCCGTGGTGCTGGAACTGATCGGCTAGGGGCTGTAGACACAGCCCGGCCCTCAACAATGAATTAACACGCTTACTTTCACATTTCGGGCAAAAACCAATTGCATTTTGGCGGTCCCCGTGCTATAATATCAAACTGTCGGGAGCAATCCCGCAACGCATGAGGCCCGAGCATCGCTGGCCGGGCGCACCTCCAGAAGTCTATCCTCGGAAACATTCCCCTGCATGGGATCGACCGAAAACCATAGATGGGCATCAGCGGACACGGCAACGGTATTTAATCCCCTAAGGTCAACGCAAGCCCATATCCTCGGCGATCGAGGCAACAAACTTCATATGTGGGGCCATAGCACAGTTGGTAGCGCGCTACGTTCGCATCGTAGAGGTCAGGGGTTCGAATCCCCTTGGCTCCACCACAATTTGTCTGAAAACGCCAGTTTTCGGACAAGTTTTTTATGTCAATTAACTGTCGGGCAGTCCGAAAAGCCCGATGATCGCGGTGAAAAGGGTTCTCCGACCCCTCAACCGGCGCGTTTTGCCTGGTTTTTCGCCCTTAGGTACATAAGAATGCCCGGGACGTCGCCGGGATTGTGCGTCGTAAGCTTGATTGATCTTCTGAGATTGTACGTCAGGAAGCTGAGCGCGATTTCGCCTGTCACTTTTTCCTTGCCGCGACACAGGAAGTGGTGCGCGCCGTCCGCCCACTTGACCGTTCCAAACGGGTGCTCCGACAGCTCTTTTCGCAGCTGCTGCTTTTGCATGTCCCGGCGGATGGTCAGCTTGACCTTACTTTGCGCGTGCTTCCACTTGCCGAAGTGGTTGTAGGGGCTACCGGGCCACATCCGGCAGCTGCTGGAGCGGGTACCTGGGGTCGCCGTACATGATGACGGGCACATAGGTGGAGTTGTAGCCGATGCTGACGGTCTTGGCGTTTTTCGAGTCGGTGCAGCGGTTTGGGCAGGTTCGGCAGGCCTCCCGGCTGCCATAGACGGTGCCGTACTTCTTGTCCGCGTGCTTGAACAATTGACGCCCCATCGGGCAGGTGACGGTGCCGTCCTCGTGCCGTATGAAGCAGCTGACCGCGCCGCGGTATTGCGCTTCTGCCCGGATGTTGGTCCCCTCGTAGCACTGAGGCAGTACGCCCGCTCTCAGGCAGTCCAGGATGTCCTCCGGCTTTGCGGAGGCGCGCTTCGCCTCGGATATCTCCATGGGCATGTGTTCCAGCGTGAAGACCCGTTCCTCCTTGTCGTACTTGAACCCCACGTCCGCAGAGACGCCGTTCAAAAGGCACTCCTCGATGTCCTCCCGGCTTTCGTCCCCCTTGTCCGCCACCACCCGGAGGGCTTCCAGCCCCATCGCCTGCTTTGTCTGCTCCGATACCTCGCTCAAAGATTCTGGTCGGTGTTGGCTGGCGTCACCAGAAACTCCGCGATCAGGTGGCTCCCACCGTCCACAGCCGTCTGCACGTTGTACACCGGGCGCAGTCCGTCCTTCGGGTGCAGCGTCCGGCACTCAGGATCGGTCTCCAGGATTTGTGTCTCGCCCTCGGCGAATCGCTTCTGGTAGCCGCGGTACTTCGCCGCGCGCTCCTTGAGTTCCCGAAGCTTCCCCGGCATCTCCCCCTTCGGAATATCCAGGTGCAGCGTCTCCCGGCTCTCATCATACCGCCCGTTGACCGGCGCTTAGAGAAAACCCTCTGGCCACCTCCTCATAGCTCAACTCATACACGCCCCTTTCCCCCCCTCTCCGGAAAAAGCATGTGCGTGCCCGACGCCGCTGCGAAATGATGTCCTTGACTCAGATGATGGTCTTTTTCAGATACTCGAGCGCCAGCGCCGCCATTTTTTCACCGAGCTCGGGGCTTGCGTCCTTCGCGGGGATGGCGAACCACTCGGTGTTCCAGGCGGCTCGTTCGAAATCGACGTTTTCGGGATAAACAGCGCTCAGGAGCGAGGTCTCGAACTTGCCAGCATGGTCGAAGCCGCCGCAGTCGATCTGCGCCTGCGCGTCCATCAGCGGCACGGTCTTGATAAACGTCAGCGGATTGAGGTCCGTTTCAAGGTTTTCATAGTAGTCCCGTGTGGAATTGTCGCCCCACCAGCCCATGCCGCGCGCCGTTTCCATATGGTCCATGGTGACCTTCTTGGCCGCCTTCATGCACGCGAGCGTCATCGGCATCAGCACGCCCGCCTCGCTCTGGTGGTGGTAGACAAGGTAGATGTTCCGCCAGCCGCCCAGCACGAGGGATTTCAAAATCTCGGTCAAGTACGCCTCATATGCATCGACATCGACTTGGATCGTGCCCTTTTCAGGGCCCGAAACGGCGTAGCTCGCCACGCCGTACCAGATCGGCGGCGCGACGACGACCTCCTTTTGTGCTCCCAGGCGCTCGAGAACGCCGGTTATGACCATGGTGTCGCAGCCACAGCTCGCATGCTCGGCGTGGTACTCAATCGTGCCTATCGGGATGATGAGCGGCACACGCCGCTTCTTCGCGTCCTCGATCTCGCGGTAAAACATATCGATCAGGTTCATATCGCGCTTCCTTTCCTTTGATGAAAAGGAGCCGCCCGGCGTGCGGACGGCTCCACGGAGGTCAGAATTCCAGCTCGTAGAGCTTCCCGATGGGCGCGCTCAGCACGTCGCACCCGCGCTCCGTAACCGCGACGCCCTTTTCCCAGCGTACCCCGAAGGTGTCGGTGGAGATGTAGGTGTCGACCTGGAAGGTCATGTTCGGCTCAAGGTAGTAGTCGGAGCTGGTTTCGACCCACGGTGCCTCGACCTCGATCATGCCGGTGCCGTGCATCGGTCCGTAGACAAAGTTGTCCTTGTAGCCGTTGTCGGCGTAGTATTGGTAAAACTTCTTCGCGATGTCTGCGGCGAAGACGCCGGACTTAATCTGCTCCGTCGTCCAGTTGTGCGCCTCAAGCCCGAACATCACCACTTCGCGGCGCTTGCCCTCGAGTTTGCCGAGTACGATGGGGTAGCCGATCGCCGCGGAATAGCCGTCGATCTTCGCCGACAGGTTCAGCTGCACGATATCACCCTTTTCGAACTTGCGGTAGCTCGAGCGCGAGATGGCGTGGCGCGTGGACGCCTCGGAGAACACATACATCGGCAGCCCCTCGTACTCCGCGCCGTTTTCGTAGATCACGCGCTGCGCGATGCCGACCGCCTGTAATTCCGTCATGCCGGGACGAATTTCCTTGATGACCTGCTGGGTCGCGAGGTCGGCGATGCGGTAGCCTTCGCGCAGGCACGCGATTTCGTTTGCGGACTTAATGCGGCGAAGCTCGACCATGATGTGGTCCGCGCGCACGATCTTTGCCTCCGGGAACGCATCCTTGATGCCCTCCATGATGACGACCGAGGTATCCAGATAGCTTGCCACGCCGATGCGCAGCTGCTTGCCGGTCACGCCGATTGCCTTGAACACGTCATGGAAGCTGCTCGCCTGAAACTCCGGATACGCCGGGTCCGCGCCCTCGCGGTACTCCTTCAGCACAAACAGCTTGTCGAGCTTCGAGCGGTCGCCCGCGAAGTGCCTCGACTCCGGTCCACACATCAACGCGGCTTCTCCGCCCGCCGAGATCGCCACGCCCGCGCGCTCAAACAGCGGCCAGTAGCCGGAAAAGTAGCGGGGATTAGCGTAGTCCGCCTCGTTGCCGTTGATGATCAGAGCGTCCAAACCTTCGCGCCGAATCAGCGCCGCCGCGCGCGAAACGCGCTCCATGTACTCACTTTTCGGGATGAAGATACTTCCGTGTTCCATGCTGTCCATCTCCTTTACGCTTGGTAAAATATTTCCACGAGGTCCTCGTAGTAGATGCCCCGGCCGTGGTGTAGAAAGCAGGGCTTGGTGTGCGCCCACCAGCGCTGGGTCACCGGATCCGCCTCCATTTTGCGCATGTCCCCCTGGTAGTCGTCGCCGGTGTATTCGAAATATGAAATGACCATATTCCCCAGGATGTAAATCGAGTAGTTTTCGAGGTTGCAGTCTGCGATGGTATCCAAAACCTCCGCCCACACCGACGCGTGTAGCTGTCGGTATTCGTCGATCCGGTTTGGCTTCAGGAACGCGCGCTGGCAAAAACGCCTACGCATCGAAGGGATACCCCATCGTCGTATAGTAGGCGAGGTTCTGCTGCCGCGCATCCAGCCTTCCATACTGCGCAATCACCGGCACGTCGCTTTCAACCTTCGCCGCGTACTGCAGCGAAAGCGGCAGCGTATGTTCGCCGAAGTGATCCGGGTTGTGCGTCTGGAAGCACTGGACGCGCTCGCCCCCGACGGTCATGCGAATGCCGCGAACCGGCGCGCGATCCTCGAAGTACAGCGTGAACTCGATGTGCGCGTCCGCTTCGTTCGGGTTGAGGATGACATAGGACTCGTGCCCCTGCATAGGGCTATCGCCCAGCGGTGGACGGTCGCCGTCCGGGAAAAACCAGAGCTTCTTACCGTGCATGGTTCTCCTCCTCGGTGGATTTCTATCGGAAGACCTCTGCGCCTCGTTCCCATGTTCATGCGATCCGAGGAAGGGGGCGGAAATCCGCCCCCCCGGGCGATCAGTCGTACAGAAGCGGAGCGATGTGACCCTCGTCCATGTTGGTGGCGTCGTACCAGTAGCAGCCCGTGTCGACGACAATGGTGCCATTTTCGTCAACCGCTCCCTTGATCTCCTCGCCCAGCACCAGCTTGCATGCGGTCGCGACCGCCGCATAGCCCATGCCGACCGGGTCCTGAGTGATCGCACCGGCGATCTCGCCGTTGCGTACGCCAGCCTTCAGCGCCGCGGAGGAGTCAAACCCGATCAGCATGACCTTGCCGATCATGTTGATTTCCTTGAGCCCGTTGTACGCGCCGACGCACGCGCCCTCGTTGGAGGCGTAGATGAGGGCGATGTCTGGGTTCGCAACCAGCATGGACTTCGCGATGTCGGCGGACTTGAGATGATCGCCGTCGCCGTACTGCGTGTCCACGATTTCGATGGCCGAGTTTGCCTTGATGTAGTCGATAAAGCCCTGAACGCGTGCCACAGCGTCGACGACGGTCTGCGAATGCCCGACCACGGCGACCTTGCCCTTGCCGTTCAAAAGCCGGATGGCGTTCTCGGCGGCGAGCTCGCCGGCAGCGTAGTTGGACGTCGAGCAGTGCGCGTTCGCAATCGCGCCTACGCCGGCGTCAAAACCCACGATCGGCATGCCCTTTTCCTTAACCGCGGTCAGGTCGGAGAGCACGGACTGTTCGTCAATCGCCGCCATGCAAACCGCGATCAGGTTTTCGTCGGTCAGGTTGGCGCGCAGGATGTCCACCTGCTTGTCCACCATGGTTTCCTCCTGCGGTCCGTCAAAGACGATGGTCACGCCGTATTCCTCGGCGGCCTGCTCCGCGCCCATCCTGACCGCCTGCCAGAACTGGTGCGCCACGCCCAGCGGGATGACCGGGATGAATCCGCCCTCGAGCGGCTTTGCCTCCGCCAGCGCGGGAACCGCCATGGCGGAAACGAGCATGATGAGCGTCAGAACCAGTGACAGAACCATTTTCATGAACCATACCTCCCTTTATTCTGTACCCGCTTCCTCGCGGGATTTGGCCGAATCAATCCGTCCTGCCGCGCTTGCGCAGCAGGTCAAAATACACCGCGCCCGCGAGCACCGTGCCGGTGACTACCGTCTGCCACTCGGTCGACACCGCCATTGAGCGAAGTCCGTTGCTTAAAACCGAAATGATGAACGCGCCGATGACGACCCCGAAGATCGAGCCCTCGCCGCCCGACATCGAGGTCCCGCCGATGACGGCGGCAGCGATTGCCTCGGACTCGTAGCCCGCGCCGAGCTGCGGCTGCGCGGATCCGAGCCGCGAGGACATAATAAGCCCGGCAAAAGCGCTGAACAGACCGCTGACCATGTAGACGAGTATCTTCCATCGGTCGGTGTTGATGCCGGAAAGCCGCGCCGCCTCCTCGTTGGAGCCGATCGCCTGCGTGTAGCGCCCAAAAAGCGTCCGCGAATACAGTATGTAGGCAATGGCGATTCCGAGAATAAACAGCGCAAACGCGTTGTAGAAGCCGTCGATGCCGAGGAAACTTCCGAGCGCGATCGCCTGATAACCCGGTTCGGCGGTGAAGTACACCGGCTTGATGCCGGAAACCACCAGCGACAAGCCCTTGGTCATCATCTGCATCGCAAGCGTCGCAATGAACGGCGGAAGCTTCATCTTCGCGACCGCAAAGCCGCTCACGCCGCCGCACACCGCGCCCACCACGAAGCTGAACGCGATGGCAAGCCCAATCGGGAACCCCCAGCGCGTGAAGGCGATGCCGCTCATGACGCAGCTGAAGGTCATGGTCGTACCAATCGAAAGATCGATACCCGCCGTCGTGATGACAAAAGTCACCGCAATTGCCAGAAGTCCGTTAACACAGGTCGAAAGCGCAATCGTCATGATGTTGACCCAACTCGCGAACCCCGGCTTCATCGCCGTGAAAAACACGAACATCGCGATCAGCACGCATATGATGATCAGAAGCTGTGCCATTGCCTTGCTCTTTGTACGGTTCATTTTCTTCGCCTCCAACGCGCTATGCTTCGCGTATCGTCGCGTACTGCATGATGGTCGTCTGGTCGATTCCATCGCCTGCAATTTCGCCGGTGATTCGCCCCTCGCACATCACAATCACGCGGTTACTGACACGGATGATCTCCGGAAGTTCCGAAGAAATCATGATAATCGCCTTGCCGGACGCCGCGAGCTGATCGAGCAGCTTGTAAATTTCACTCTTCGCGCCGACGTCTATGCCGCGCGTCGGCTCGTCAAAGATCAAAACGTCGCAGTTTCGGGTCAGCCACTTTGCCAGCACAACCTTCTGCTGGTTCCCGCCGGACAGGAAGCGTACGAGCTGCTTGACCGTCGGCGTCTTGATGGAAAGGCTTTCCGCCATGTCGCGCGCATGCCTCGCCTCGCGCCGGTCGCTCAAGAAAAACCCGCCGGCGAGGAATTTGCGCATCGTCGCAATGGACACATTCGTTTCGACGCTCATCCCCAGCATCAGCCCGTAGCGCTTGCGGTCCTCGGACAAATACGCAATGCCGTTTCGAACCGCGTCCTCCGGGGTTCGGATGTCCGCCTTCTTGCCGTTTACGAAGATCTCGCCGGTTGTTCTGCGATCCGCGCCGAAGATCGCGCGCGCGGTTTCTGTCCTGCCCGCGCCGACGAGCCCTGCGATTCCCAAGATCTCTCCCTTGCGCACCGAGAACGACACACCCCGCACCATGCGCCCGCGGTTGATATTCCTGACCTCGAGCGCGATCTTTGCTCCATCCGGAACCTGCCGCTCGCTGCGGGTGATGAAGATCTCGCGCCCGACCATCATCGAGATGATCTGCTTGACGGTCGCATCCTCGGTTGCGACGGTGCCGACATAGCCGCCGTCGCGCATGACGGTGATACGGTCGGAAATCTGCTTGAGCTCCTCAAGCCTGTGCGATATGTAGATAATTCCCTTGCCCTCGGAACGCAGCATCCGGATCACGCGGAACAGGTCCTCGATCTCCTTGTCTGTCAGCGGTGCGGTCGGCTCGTCCATAATCAACGCATCGGAATTGTATGAAAGCGCCTTGGCGATCTCGACCATCTGCTGCTTTGCAACCGTCAGGCTTCCCACGCGCACCGTCGGGTTGATGTCGACATTCAGCCGGTCGAAAAGGTCGCGCGCGCGGCGGTTGAGCTGCGCATCGTTTATGAAGATGCCCGCGCGCTTTTCTTCGCGCCCGATGAAGATGTTCTGCGCCACCGTCAGGTGATTCATCAGGTTGAACTCCTGGTGAATCATGGCGATGCCGAGCAGCTGGCTCTTGCGTACGTCGTCGATTTCGACCGGGCTTCCCCGCAGGAAGATACTGCCCGTGTCCTTGGTGTACACGCCGGTCAGTACCTTCATCAGCGTCGACTTACCCGCGCCGTTCTCACCCACCAGCGCGTGGACCTCGCCGGCGTTGAGCTGGAAGGACACGTTTTGGAGCGCCTTGACCCCCGGGAACTCCTTGGAGATGCCCTCCATGCGGATCAGTTCCTGTACCACCTTCGCTTCACTTCCTTCGACATGAGTTTTGAGTGATAGGATTTGAGCAATCGTTTGCGCAAACCGGCAAAAAAACCGCGGCCTCCATTTTTCGACAATTTACACCGTTACCAGGAGTTGCCGTCTGAGAGCGTCGGTTCAAGCACGATGTGATGGGTTTGTGTTGGTTCGGTTTTTCCGGAAAGCTTACGCAGAATGATCTGGGCGGACTGGAAGCCGATTTCGAATGCGGGTTGATTGATGCAGGAGATAAGCGGCACGATCAAACCGGAGTGGTCCTCGGCGTCAAAGGCGGCGACCGCAATGTCCCGCGGCACTTCGAGCCCCATTTCACGCACAGCGTTCAGCGCGCCGTAGGTCATGTAGTTGTTGGCGATCAGCATCGCCTCCGGACGGTCTTCACGCAAAAGCACGGCGCGCATGTGCGCGTAGCCGGATGCGAAGCGGAAGTCCCCCTCGACGACCCAGTTTTTCTCGGGCGCGACGCCCGCTTCCTTGAGCGCATCCTTGTAGCCGCGAAGTCGCAACCGACCGGAACTCTGCGTCAGAGGTCCCGTAATCATGCCAATGCGCCGATAGCCGCGTGCAAGCACCTCCCGCGTCAGGCGGTACGCCGCCGCGCGGTTATCGATAGACACGAAGTCTGCCGCATGGGATTCCGAGGGCAGGTTGTCGATGAATACCACCGGGGTGTTGAGCCGCCGGTAGGGGAGCACGCCCTCCGGACGGTTGCTGACGGTCGCGAGGATCAGCCCGGACACCTGCTTTTCGAGCAGCGTGCGCAGCGATTCCTCCTCGATTTCCGGACTCTCGTCTGAGTTGCACACCATAAGCGTGTAGCTGTTTTCGCGGCACGCGCCCTGCGCGCCCTTGATGACCGAAGCAAAGAAGCTGTTGGTGATGTCGGGAACGAGGATGCCGATGTTCTTCGCGTCGCGAAGCCTGAGCGAGCGCGCCACGGCGTTTACCGTGTAGTCGGACTCCTTGACCGCCTCCAGCACGCGTCTGCGGGTCTTCTCCCCCACGCGACCGTTGCCGCTCAGCGCGCGCGAGACGGTGGATATGGAAAGCCCGAGCTTTTTCGCAATGTCCTCCAATTTCACCGCGTTCACGGGCGCAACCCACCTTTAACCTTCTCCCTGATTTTGTGCTCATTATACCAGATACCAAACGATTGCGCAATAGCATTTTGCCGGAAATTTATGTTAATTTTGAATATAGGCGCGCAAGCACGCCGTAAGCGCAGAATAAAGCGGCGCCTTGAAACAGAGCGAGGGACAATGTGATAATAGGCTCCAAGGGATTCGAACTGGAGTGAATACCGGAAACTTGGACTCCCAGAGAATCGAAAGGCGTCTACTGGAGATGGCCAAGGCAGCTTATATCAGCCGAAATCATGAACGCGTTCATCGGGCGAGCGGATTATTCGTCCTGGCGCAGCATGAAAACGCAGGCGCAGCGGCGCTGCACCGAGGCTTTCAGCTTTGCTCCGGCGGAACCCTCAGCGCCGTTCGGTGCCGCACGGTGCGGCAGGGGGAAAAGACGCCGCCCGATGAATGCGGGCATGGTCGAGATTGATATAAGCCGGTCTGTAGAATTTACACGCGCCTGACCTATACCATATCGCCACCATATCTTCCTCATGTACCATGATTTCGGAAAAAGGAAATGAGGAGGATGAGTTATGAAGCTCAAATCTGCACTGGGTCTCCTGTTGACTATCGCGATGCTCTTGGCGACGGTGTCCGCGTTCGCGGGCGGGCTCGATTCGGTCGTCGTGGACAAACCGGTCAAAAACGTGATCCTGTTGATCCCCGACGGCATGAGCACCGACGGCGTCACGCTGGCCCGGTGGTACCGGGGCGGACAGGCGCTCAACATGGATGAACTAGCCAGCGGCCTGGTGCGCACCTACTCCGCCGACGCCGCCATCGCCGATTCCGCACCCGCCGGCACGGCCATGGCCACCGGGCACAAGTCCCACACCGGCTTCGTGGGCGTACTGCCGCAGGAGAATACCATGCCCGGCCTCGCGCCCCTCGCGCCGGAAGATACGTTAAAGCCGGTCGCCTCGATCCTGGAGGCGGCGAAGCTTGCCGGCAAGGCGACGGGGCTCATTGCCACCAGCGAGATCATGCACGCCACGCCCGCCGATTTCTCGGCGCATGACCCCAGCCGCAAGAATTACGACGCGCTGTCCGAGCAGCAGGCGCATCAGGACATCGACGTCGTGCTGGGCGCAGGCTCGAAGTTCCTCGAGGCTGCGAACCGCAAGGACGGCGACGACATCCTCAGCGTGATTCGGGAAAAGTACCAGTACGTCACCACGCCCGCCGAACTCGCCGCCATCACCTCCGGCAAGGTGTGGGGCATGTTCGCAGAAGATTCGCTGGCATACGACATGGACCGCAATCCGGATGAGGAACCTTCGCTCGGCGAGATGACCAAGAAGGCCATCGAGTTGCTCTCTCAGGACGAGGACGGCTTCTTTTTGATGGTGGAAGGCAGCAAGGTGGACTGGGCCGCCCACGCCAACGACCCGGTCGGCATCATCTCGGACGTGCTCGCGTTTGACGAGGCGATGGGCGTCGCGCTCAACTTCGCCAAGCAGGACGGCCATACGCTGATCGTCTCCGCCACCGACCATGGCAACAGCGGCATCACCATCGGCAGCGCCGACACCACCGGCGACTACGATAAGCGCCCGCTGTCCGACTTCATCGACCCGCTGCTCAAGGCCAGGCTGACCGGCGAGGGCATCGAGAGCCTGCTGAACGAGGATCGCTCCAACGCGGCGGAAGTCATAGCCGAGCGCTTCGGCATCACCGATCTGACCGACGGGGAAATCGCAACCATCAAGCAAGCCGAGGCCGGCTCGATGAATTACGCCGTCGGCCCGATGATCGGCAGGCGCGCAAACATCGGGTTCACCACCGGTGGCCACACCGGCGGCGACGTGACGCTCTACGTTTTCGCGCCCGAGGGCCTCACCCAGTTGACCGGCACCGTGGAGAACACCGACATCGCCCGCTATATGGAAAAGGCCATGGGCGTCGATCTGGACGCGGCAACGCAGAAGCTGTTCGTACGCGCGATCCCGGCCTTTGAGGCCAAGGGCGCGACTGTGACCTTCGACGAATCGGACGCGGCCAACCCCGCCATCGTCGTGAAAAAGGACGACGCGGAACTGCGCATGATCGTCAACCGCAACGCCGCCACCTTGAACGGCGAGACCGTGACGCTGGATGGCGTGGTGGTGAACAGCGGCGACCTGTATGTACCGCAGGGCGCGGTTGACCTTATCAAGTAATGCAGGAGAATCGGCTGTCCAACCTGCGGCCTGGGCGGCGAGAACAGCGGCCGCATGCGCGGCGTGCGCGTGTTCGAGCCGGATCAGAGCGACTTGGCGACGTTCGCGGCGAGGATGGTCTATGCGGTCGAGCTGGGGAGTAAGTAAGCACCTCAATCCGTTCAAGCGCCCGATATCGCCCAGTGTTGATCGGCGGTTGTAACCCACATCACAAAGCGGCCCGTTTCGATACGAAACGAGCCGCTCAGCCCGTCAACAAATGGCTACTTGATCGACCCCTCGACCATCCCCTTGATGATGTACTTCTGTGCGAACAGAAACAGCACGATGATCGGCACCATGGCCAGCATGGCGCTGGTGAGGATCAGGTCCCACTGCTTGAGGTACGAACCAACGAACGCGGTGACCGCGAGCGGGATGGTCTGCACCTGGCTGTTCGAGCCGAGTACGAGCAGCGGCAACAGGTAGTCGTTCCAGATCCAGATGCCGTTTAGGATCAGCACCGTCACCGCCACCGGCTGCAGCAGCGGCAGCACGATCCTGAAGAAGGTCGCAGACTGGCTGCATCCGTCGATCGTCGCGGCCTCCTCCAATTCCATCGGCACGCCCTTGATGAAGCCGTGCAGCACGAACACCGACAGCGAGCAGCCAAAACCCAGGTAGGCGAACACGATGCCCTGGTAGGTACCCAAGAGCGGAATGCCGGTGCCGGTGCCGAGGATGCGCAGCCAGCGCACCAACGGGAACATGACCACCTGGAACGGGATGACCATGGCCGCCACGAACGCCATGAAGATGATCGTGGACCAGCGCGTCTTGTTGCGCACCAGCACCCACGCACACATCGAAGAGCACAGCAGGATGACCGCAAGCGACACCGTGGTGATGATTACCGAATCGATGAACGCGCCCACATAATCGGTGGTGGGGTTGTTGAAGATTTTGACGATGTTGGTGAGCATCTGGCCCCAATTGGCCGGCCAGGCGGTGGCGCTCAGGATGATCTCTCGCGCGTCCTTGGCGGAATTCAGCACGACCATCCAGAATGGCATCAGGAACAGGAGGAACAGGATAATGCCGACCGCTTCCACCGCAATCTTGCCAGCGCGGCGCGAACGTCCGTCCCGGGAACCGACGGCGTCCAGCATCATGGGATTCTTGGCCATTATGCCTCCACCTCCTTGCGCTTGTTGAAGTAGACCTGCACAAGCGAGAACACGACCAGGACCAGGAAGAAGACCACCGACTTGGCCTGGGCCTCGGCCATCTTGTTCGCGGCGTTGGCCGTCGCGTAGATGTCCATCGCCAACAGCTGGCTGGCCTTGACCGCGCCGCCCATGAAACGGGCGCTGGGGCCGCCGTTGGTCAGCGTAAAGTTCATGTCAAACTGCTTGAATGAATTGGTCAGCGTCAGGAACAGCGAGATCGTGAAGGCATTGGCCATCATCGGGATCAGCACACGACGCAGCCGCGTAAAGTAGTTGGCTCCATCCACCGACGCGGCCTCCATGACCGAGGCGGGCACCGACTGGATCGACGCCACGTAGATCAGCATGATATAGCCGGCATACTGCCAGGTGTTGACAAGGCTCATCGCCCAGATGACCGTATCGGTGCGGGCAATCAGCGACTTCGCGAGGAAGGGGAAGGCCGTCCCCGCCAGCGTGAACACATTGTTAAACAAGAACTGCCAGATGTAGCCCAGCACGATGCCGCCGATCAGGTTGGGCACGAAGAAGCCGGCGCGGTAGAGGTTCCGAAGCCGCGATTGCCCGGTGACCAACAGCGATAAGAAGAAGCTGACCACATTGACCAGCACCACATTGATTGCGGTGTAGGATACCGTAATCATGAACGAATACAGAAACTGCGGTTGCCGGAACATGCCTCGGAAGTTTTCAAGGCCGACGAAGGTGATCGTCTCGCGCACGCCGTTCCAATCGGTCATCGAATAGTAGATGCCCAGGAAAAACGGGCAAATAATCACCATAACGAAGGCGAATAGACAGGGCAACATGAACACAATGTCAACCGACATTTTGCGCTTCAAGGCTTAGAACCCCCTTTATGGCGCGGGCAAGCCCGGCTGATCATGATAAAAAGGGGGAACCCGGAGGTCCCCCCCTCGTATCGAAGGTTATACCGTAGGGGCCTTGGCGATGGTGTCGGTCAGGTCCTGAATGAGCACATTCACATCCGAGTGATCCTGCGCGAACAGGTCGAACACCGGGCCGAGGTGGTTCTGCGCGAAGCCGTCGGGCATCGAGCCGAAGCGCCAGTTGTAGTTGCCGCCACGGGCGCTGGCTTCGACCAGCGCGGCGGAGAACTGGCCGGTGGGCTTTAGGGTAACCGACTTGAACGCCGGCACCATGCCCGCTTGATTGACCATGTAATCCGCGCCTTCGGGCGTGGTGGCCATATAGTCCAGGAAGTCCTTCGCGGCCTTCTGCTCCGCTTCGGACGCGCCGCCGTTCAGGCAGTACCAGCTGGGCGCGGCCATGAACAGGCCGGTCGTCTCTTCCTCGGTGAAGCAGTGGGAGATGTAGCCCATCTTAAAGGAGGCGTCCATCTGCTTCATGTTGGGATCGATCCAGTTGCCCTGGTTGATGAACGCGGTCTTGCCCTGCGCGAACGCGGACACCTGCGCGTCGTAGTTGCCGTTGGTCAGGATGTCCTGATCGGCGTAGTCAAACAGCAGCTTCGCGTAATTGGCGTATGCGGCCAGACGATCCGCATCCACTTCGCCCTTGAGCGCCATGTCGAGGTAGGTGGTGTCTTCATAGCCGATGCCGCCGGCGTAGTACGCGTTGAAGTTGTGATTGCCCATAACCCACCACATACCGCCCGCAATCGAAGCGGCCATCGAGGTCACCGCGTCCAGACCCAGCTCGGCCTTCATCCCGTCGAGCTTCTCGAAGGCGGCCTTGACCGCCGAGAAGGTGGTCAGCGTGGCGGGGTCGATGCCGGCCTTTTCGAGGATTTCGGCGTTGTAGCCGAGGCCGAAGCCCTCCACGGCCACCGGGAAGCCCACGACCTTGCCGTCGTCGCCCATGAAGGCGAAGTCGGTATCTTTGACCCAGGCGCAGTCGGCCATATCGGCCATGTTGTCCTTCCAGACGTCGTAACCGCCCTTGCCTTCGATGACGAAGATGGAGGGCATCTGGTCGGCTTGCAGCTTGGCCTTGAGCGCGCCGTGATAGTCCGCGCCGCCGCCCAGCGTCTCAACGTTGACGGTAACGCCCGGATGCGAGGCATTGTACTGCTTGGCGAATTCCTGCAGCGCGGCGTCGATCTCGACCTTGAGTTGGAACATGGTGACGGTGACATCCTCCGCATACGCGCTCGAAATCATGCCGAACGCGAACAGCAGCGTAAGGGCCAGAGCGATGATCTTCTTCATGGGTCTCCTCCTTGCAATGTGTTATGCCGTAACATTAACTATACTGGAAAACGCGCGCCTTGTCAAGTTCCATTTTACAATGCGGATATCTGCCTACGAAAATCACCTCCAAAATGGGCAAAACCGCTGATTGTCTTTAAGGGAAATCCTATTTACTGCGCACCGGGAATCGATATGTCCCGGTGACGAGCACCCCTTCGCCATATACGCGCAGCCGCGCGGGCGGCCCCTCGAGCCGCGTAAGCTGACAGCCCTCGCGCCCGACCTCGCAGCGCACGCGGCTGCCGCCTACGAGGAAGGAAAACGCATAGCCTTCCAGGCCGCCCGGCAATTGCGGGCACAGCGACACCCCTTCTTCCCCAATCCGCAGGCCCGCAAAGCCCATCACCACGCTCAGGTACACGCCGCCGAGGTTGGCGGTGTGCAGTCCGTCGGCGGTGTTTAAGTGGGTGTCGTCGAGGTCCAGGCGTGCGGTCTCGCGGAAATAGGCCATGGCCTTGTCCATGTCACCCAGCCGCGCCGCCATGATGCCGTGGATGCAGGGCGACAGCGAGGAATCGTGCGTGGTCAGCGGCTCGTAGTAGTCGTAGGTGCGCCGCATCGCGCCCTCGTCCACCCCCTCCTCGTGCAAGAAGTGGGCCAGCACCGCGTCGGCCTGCTTGAGCACCTGATGGCGGCTCAGGAACAACGGGTGGCGGTTCAGCAACAGCGGGAATTGGTCGCGGGGGATGTCCGCAATCGGCAGCACCTTCTTGCGCAGGAACGAATCGTCCTGGGCGTAGATGCCCCGCTCCTCGTCGTAGGGCAACAGCATGCGGCGCGCGGCATCCTCGAACGCGTCGAGCTCCGCCGGCGTCACGCCCGTCTTTGCGATGACCCCGTCCGCCAGGCCGGCCTCCGTCAGGGCCCGCATGACACGGACGGCCCCGATTAAGTTGGCGCGCGCGCCCACATTGGTGTAGTAGTTGTTGTCAACGAGCAAAGTGTATTCGTCGGGGCCGGTGACCGAGTGAATCTCGAATTTATCCCCGTTCATATGGCCGACGTCCAGCCACAAAAGCGCCGTCTCGACCAGCACCTCGGCCCCGCATTCGGCCATGAACCGGATGTCTCCGCTCAAGTGCCAGTATTGCAGCACCGCGCCCGCCACGTCGGCGTTGATGTGGTACTGCGCCGAACCGGTCGGGTAGTAGCTCGAACATTCGCGCCCGGCGATCGTGCGCCAGGGATAGAGCGCCCCGCGCGCGTGCCCCATGACGCGGGCGTGCGCCTTGGCGCCCGGTAAGATGCCGTGGCGGAAGCGCAGCAGCTCTCGCGCCCGCGCGGCGTCGGTGAGCAGGAAGAACGGGAAGATGTAGATTTCCGTGTCCCAGAAGTAATGCCCCTCGTAGCCCTCGCCGCTCAGGCCCTTGGCGGCCACGCTCGACAGCGCGTCGCGCCCGGCCGACTGCATGAGCTGGTAGAGGCTGAAGTCGATCGCCGATTGGAGCGCCTCGTCGCCGCGGATCTCGACGCGTGCCCTGTCCCAGAACGCGGAAACCGCCGCCCGCTGGCGCGCAAACCAGGCGTCGATCGGCTCGGCCATCGCCCGCTCGAGGATGTCGAACGCCGCCTGCGCCGGATCGACCGCACGCCGGCTGTCCCGAAAGGCGCACCACTTCTCGAGCACGATCGCCTCGCCCGGCCGCACCTGCGCCGACAGCCGCCCGGCGGGCCGGCCGTTCAGCCGGTGCCCCACCGCGCATGCCATGCGCTGCTGCGCGTTAAGCGTCCTCAAGGTCAGCACCTCGACGCCCTCGCGGCGCTCGGCCTTCTCGACGGCCAGATGCCGGACGGCCAGAGGCGCGACGCGCGGGTCGGTCGGGTCGGCGTAGGCGCGCACCTCGCCGCTGAGCGTGGATTCGAACGTCAGCGCGCCCTCATAATCGACCGATTCCACCCGGTAACGGATCAAAAACAGCGCCGGCTCCACCCAGGACGCCAGCCGGTCGATTGTGAGCTTCACCGTCGCGCCCTTTTCTGTGCGCCACGTGATGTTGCGCGTGGACACCCCGGCGTCCATGTCGAGCGTGCGGCTGTAGTGCTCAAGCGTGCCCGTAAACGGGCTGAAGAGCTCGTCCCCCACGTTAAGGCGGATGGTCTGCGCGTCGGCGACGCCCGGCATCACCTCCTGCTCGTCCGGGAAGCCGTACAGCTTTTCGCCGTAGGCGATCGGCCGCAGGTTGTAGAAGCCGTTCAGGTAGGTACCCCGGATCGACTTGACGCCCTCCGGCACCCCCTCCTCGAGCGACGCGCGCACGCCCACATAGCCGTTGGCCGTGTGGAAGATCGCTTCCTGGCGCGCAATGAGGGCCGGGTCGAAGCCCTCCTGGTACAGTATGCTCATGCCTTCACGCTCCCCGCCGTCCGCACCGCCCTGCACATTAAGCCGATACGCTAAGCATACCAAATGACCAAGATTTAATCTACCAATATCACAGCATTTGTGATAAAATCAAAGCATCTGTAAATGGGGGCGCAATTCGCCGGAGGGGATGTCGTCGTGAAGCGGGGATATGACGAACAATTGGACATCGAAAAGCGGCTGTTCGAGAACAACCGCCACAATAAGCAGGCCTTGTTCACCCATCCTCCCTACTCGCTCGAGCAGCAGTTGGTGCGCGCAATCGCCGGCGGCGACCGGGCCGGCAGCGTGCGGGTGCTGGGCGAGATCAACGCGCAAAGCCGCGCCACGCTGGCCGAGGACCCGCTGCGCTCGCTCAAGAACTCGCTGATCGGCAGCGTTGCGTTGTTCGCACGCGCCGCGATCGCCGGGGGCGCGTCGGACGACGACGCGTTCACGCTGAGCGACGCCTGCATCCAGGCGCTCGAGGCGCAGAGTGATCCGCGCACGCTCGAGGCGCTGGAGCAGGCCATCGCCATGCGGTTCATCGACCTGGTGGAGGCGCAGGTCTTGGGTAAGATGAGCCCGGTCACCCGGCAGGCGATCCGCTACATCGACGGCCACCTGTCCGAGGAGCTCGAGCTTAATGTCATCGCCAGGGCCGGTTTCGTTCACCCGGCGCACCTGTCCCGCCAATTCAAAAAGGACACCGGCGAGGCGGTCAGCCGCTACATACAGCGCAGGCGCGTGGAGGAAGCCCGACACTTCCTGCGCTATACCAATAGCTCGCTGACCGACATCGCCGGTTTCTATCAGTTCTGCTCCCAGAGCTACTTCATCCAGGTGTTCAAGAAATATACGGGGATGACGCCGGCAGAATATCGCAAGGGTGCGAATTGGGCGGGCGCCGACTGATTTGGCGTTTGGCAGGCGAGGGGCTTTGTGCCCGATTGCCTTCTCAAAACGCGCTGTGATTTTCTACCTGACCTCCCCACGCGGACGGGGTTGAGCAGACATGCCCCACGCGGCAAAACGCCGACGTCATACGCGGGCAAACGCCCAAGGCCAGCAGGATAAAGCTCGTCCAGCGTATCCCCTCTCCCAAAATTCTAAGCCTGTGCATGGCGGGCGGAATGTACAACACAGGCGTGCCGGAGCGGGCATTCTCCATCAGCAGATGGGACAAGGCGGACTCGGTATCCGCCGGTATCCACTCCGGGAACAACAGCCAGAGTTTGGATAAGCCGTGCGCCAACGCGGCATATCCCAGGAGCGCGCTCGCGGCCAGGCCCAGGACAATCAGCAAGCGCAGCATGAGCCGTCCCAGCATCTGATCCCAATAGCGATATCTCAGTTGTCCTTTGACCCATACCCCCATATCCTTCATGCCCCGCATGGCCGCACGGGTCAATTGAACGCAAAGAGAGAAAGCCAGCCCCGACACGAGCAACAGAACGGGCAGCAGGGCGCACGCCCTTTCCCTTTCGAGCGCGTAGGCGCGCGCGCCGGGTATCGCGACCCGGGCAATGGACAAAAGTGCCGCGCCGGCTTGGCGCGCGGCCGGTTTCGGGCATGCGCTGAGCGACACGGCGTCATGTGGCTGCGCGGCCGCAATCGTCAAAGGAATGTAGATGCGGTGCGCGTTGGCCCCCACCGCCCGATCATCCGCGACCACGCCAACGACGCGGTAGCTGTGATCGCCCAGCACGACGCGTTGCCCCACGCCATAAACGATGCGCAGCAAAGAAAACGACGCCGACTCGCTGAGAACCGCGACAAATTCCGCGTCCTCAATATCCCGCGTTAAAAACGTCCGGCCCTCGATGATTTGAGCGCCATAGCAGGAAAAGTACCGCTCATCAATGCCGAACACATCCATGGTTTCGCCTTCTATCGTGGTCTTCGCCGCCGTATGCAGCGTCCAACGATCGGCCAGCGCCTCCGCCTCCAGAGAAACGTCCCGTATACACGCCAAAGCGTCGGCCCGGAACTGCTCCGACGGCGGCCCGATGGCGACAAACGGTACGCCCGGGTCAAAAACCTTTGCCGTCAAAAGGCCAAGCAATCCCATGACGCCCAGCAGCACCGCGGCCAACCCGACCGAAACGATGGGGCGGCCCGATCCCTTTTCGTGGTTCATAAGAGTTTTATCACCCTCATCCCACTTGCCAGCGGCCTATCCCACTTGTCCGCCAATTGCGTCCCCATGGGCAAGGGTTTTGCAAGCGCCGCGTATTGATCGTTGTACATGACCACCGTAACTTTCTGCTCGCTGATGCGCATTTCATCCCCCCACGCCCCCTGTACGCGCCCAATGACGTAGAGGTATTGCCCCCCGCTCCGCGTCACGATACAGCTGGTCGGCACCAGGCAATCGTATACGTCGCTTTCCCAGGAGAATTCACCCGAAATCTGCTGACCGGCCATACGTTGAAAGTCCTCCAGCGATAAAGCTTTCCCGCTTTCAAGCTGTATGACCGCGCATGGCATATGCTCGCCTTTCACATCCAGGCGCGCAAATTCCGCCACGACGCCGCTCAGATCGAGATCCCCCAGCTGAAAGGCGCATGGGCTTCCAATGCTCATGGCATTCAGGTTCCGCGCGTTCACGGGCGTCAATACGGCGGGAACCGGCTTTTTTGCCCATGTGTAAAGGGGCGTTTCTCCATTGTAGCGCCGGCCTTTTTGAACCGCCGTCGACAGCAAGACGCCGTCCTCGTCCGCTCGCACACATGTGAGCGCTTGCCTGAGCCTCGCAAGTCGAAGCGCCTCCTTCTCCAACCGCTCAATTTCCCGCACCATCCGAAAGCGCTCGAGGCAATAGCGATAATCTTTCGCCTTTATCCTGCCATAGCGCTTCTTTGCGCTTCTATCGCGCTCGGCCAGCGCATCGCATGTCTCTTGCCATTTCGCGAGCAATCCGTCCAGTTCCGGATCTCGCGTCGCCGCGCCGCGCCACAATGCGCAATCTTCGGGCAAGGAAGCGTCCTTCTTATCCGCAAGATCCATGATGCGCAGCCGCAGCTCAAACGCCCGGGCTTTGAGTTCGATATCGTTGATCGCCTCCTCGGCCTGGGTTGCGTTTGGGTTCACCTTTGACTGTACGCCGTCAAACTCCAATTGCGAGAGCGCCGCGCGCGCGGCCCGCAATGCTTCCGTAATCTGATCGCAGTCTCGCGCAAAGGAATGATCCACGCTGGCGGAAAACAGGCGCTCCCCCTTGGTCACCGCATGCCCCGCGCCGACAAACACCTCGTCGATTGTAATGGGGTATTTTGCCGCATCGTGCAATACAACTTCGCCCTTTGGATAAAAATCCAGAATGCCCTTTATGTCGTAGCGCTTGGTAATCGTACCCTTTACGGGGGATGCTACCAGCACCTTCGCGGAGCGCATGTTCATCCAGGTTTGCGCGAAAAACAGGCTGGCCGCCAGCAATATGCCCAGGAGTCCGAACCCGTACAAGGCCGCCTTTTTATACCGCATGGGAATTCCCCCTACTTCAAATCCGCGATTTGAATGCCCGTCACAATGTCCTGTTGGAAATAGAGGAAGAACAACAGCATGGGCAGCATGTACAGCGTTGCCGCCGCAAATTGCACGCTTGCGTCCACATACCCGCCATCCACCAGGGCCAGAGACAATGGATACAGCCTGGCGCTTTTCAAAAGAACCAACGGCTGCTCCAGCATATTCCAGCTTTCCGACAAGCCAAGCATTGCGCACGCGCACACGGCGGGTTTGCATATCGGCAAAATGATCAGCCCGAATATGTGACCGGAATGAGCCCCGTCGATGGTGCCGGCCTCGATCAGCGCGCTCGGCAGCGTAGTCATGTACTGTCTGAACAGGAAGACCGAAAACGGCGCGAAAAGCCCGGGAAGTGTCAGCGCATACGCCGTATCAATTAAGCGCAGCCTGCTCAGCATGATGAAATTGGGCACCATGGTCACTTGAAACGGCAGGATCATGAGCAGGATATAGAGCCCGAATATCCAATTCGAAATGCGGAATCGAAAACAAGTCAACGCGTATGCCGCCATAGCGCCGATGACCACCTGGCCCGCGGCAATCGCCAGGGCGTATCCGATGGAATTCAGATAAAACCTGACGAACTCAATCCGATCAAGCAGCAAGGCTCCATACTGTGACAGGCCGGCCGATTGGGGCAACAGCCGATACGGAAAGCCGACCAGCTCAAAACCGCTATGGATCTGCGAAAGATAGTCGCCGATTGCATTCGGCGCCTCAAATCCATAAACAACCGTAAGCCCAATGGGAACAATCGAAAACAACAAGGCCGCGCGAACAAAGGTTTTGAGCATCGCCCGCCTGCATGCCTCGCGCCTTTGCGCGTTTGCTCTTGCCCTCATTTGATCCGTCGTCTAGATCATGGCGCGCCTCAATAAACACGCCGGCGGACATGCGCCTCTACCGCGTTGAGCGTCCCGAACACCCCAAATATGATCGCGGCCAGAATGTAGGCCGCGCTGACCAACATACCGTAATTGAGGTTTTGAAAGTGGTTATTCATATAGTGCTGCAATGTATAAACCGACCGATCCGGATAATTCCCCCCGATCAGGTATACGTCCTTGAATACCTTGAGCGAACCCGTAAAGGCGAGCATCAAGGCAAACAATATGGTCGGGGCAAGCAGCGGAAACGTAATGCGCAAATGGGTCGTCGCGAACGTCGCGCCCTCCAAATGGGCGTAGTCGTAGTAGTCCGTCGGCAGCGCCTGAAGCGCCGAGAGCAGGATGATCGCCAGAAACCCCAGATTCCGCCAGGCGAATAGCACGACCACCGGCACGCGCATGTCCGCGCCGGCCAAAAAGGCATGCCCCTCCAATCCCAGGGACACAAGCGACCAGTTGACCAAGCCGTGATCCTCAAAGAAAACCCACCAGACCATGGCCAGGCACACGGACGGCAACACATAGGGCAGCATCATGCCCACGCGCAGCGCGGACATGGAGGGGAATTTCCACAATGCGCAGGCCAGGACAAACGCGAGCAGCACGGTTCCGGGCGCGCATAAAAGCGAGAGCCCCAGCGTGTTACTGAGTCCGAGGCGAAACGCGGCATTTTCCCACGTCTCCATAAAGCGGCCAATCCCGACAAAGGCCCCCGCATAACCATCCTCGACCAGCGCGAAAGAAATGCCTCCGATAAACGGAACGAGGTAAAACAACATAAGCCCCGCCAAGCTGGGCGACAGAAATGCGGCAAATCCCTTGCGGCTATTGAGCATATGAACACCCCGCCATGCGCCGGCGCCTCTGTTTCGAGACGCCGGCGCCTCTTCCTCGCCTTATCCAACGCCCTGCTCCAGCATCAGCAATTGAAGCCGGTCGTACAGGTTGTCCGTCGCCTCGTCAAGCTCGATCGTGCCCGCCGTATACTGGTCGATGATGTTTTGGGCCGATTGATCGAGCGGCGAAGCCCAGCAAACCGTCAATCGATCCATCCATTGATCGTAGTGTGCCATCTCGCCGACGATACGCTCGTCGTCCCCCTGCGCGAGCGAGCGCAACTTCTCCAACTGGTCGGGGGCGATCAACGTCCACTGACCCACGCCGCCGGTCTCCTGTCGCATTTTCGCGTGTTCCTCGATAAAGCGCAACGCCACCTCCCGCTGCGTGGAATAGGGATTGACGATCATCCACCATACGGTGACCGGCACCTCGCCCTTCCCGGTCAGCGTCGGAACGGGCGCGACGCGAAGGCCCGTCTTGGCCTCGTCGATGTAGTCGAGCCGAACCGTCTCCGGCAGCGCGTCCAGCCGTCTCCATTCCCGGGTGATAAGCGCGTTCTCCCCCGGATAGGCAAGCGCCTCCAGAAACTGCCGGACGGCCTCGCGCGTGACGGGCTTGCCGAGGAAGTACTCCGACAACAGCTGTCCTTCCAGCACGGACGCATGGAAATAGGCGTTTGCCTGATAGACGGGCAAATCCGGCCGCTCGGCCCGCTCAATCACCTCGAAGAAGCGCGCCCAGGTCATGTCCTCGTCGAGCTCAACCTTGTACTCTTTCAGGCGCAGATCGTCGCAGATGAGCGCCTGCCCGAAGCACTCCCAGGGGTAGCCGAAGAGCTTGCCGTCGCGCGAACAGAATTCGCGCATCTTCGGATACCAGCCCCGCGCGTCCTCGCGCAGCAACTCGGAAGTCGTGAGATCCGTAAAAAAACCCTTTTCGATCATTTGCCGGGCGCCCTGCTCGGCGGACGACACGTAGAAAATATCCACGCCGGGATCTTTGGACATCAGCGCCGTCAAAAACGGCTCGGCGCTATGGACGGTCTTCTGCGCCATTTCCACACGGTATTCCGGAAAGGCTTCAGTAAGCCGCGCCGCCGCTTCGTAGTCGTATGCCTCCGTGCCGGCGAGCCTCAGCACCTTTTCGGGCGCGACGTGATCCTTGGGCACGACCTGCACCTCGCATCCGCCGAGCGGCCAGACGGCCACGGAATCCCCCAGCATGAGCAGCTTTCTGTCCATGCCACCCTCCGGGAAGCAGGCCATCGCCCGGGAAGCGTCGTCGCCGTGAGGCGCGCGGTACAGTGTGCGGCCTTCGATCCAATACCGATTGACCTCGTCCGCCGCGAACGCGCTCGGACTCCCCTCGATCTCATACTCAGACGTCGCCTCGCCGCCCGACGGATCATACGCGATGTAGCGGTGCGCTTGACCCGTAAAACACCACATCATCGCCCGACCCCGCGTCACCGAATAACCGAAGACGGGATAGGCCAACAAAAGCGGCCTGGGCGCGTCGTCCACAGGATCGATGATCCACGCTTTCGCCGGATCGAATTCACCCTGCCCGCCCCCTCGAAACATCAGGGCGCCGCCCATAACCGCAAACTCGCGCGCATCGCCCGCGTTGTCCGGCAGCGCAGGCAGATCCCGCCGCCACGCGCCGTTGAAATCGTACTCGCTCAGCCGACGCGCGGTCTCATCGTAAACCCACACGCCCTCGTTCGCGCACGCAACCGCCGACCAGGCGCCCTCGGGCGGCAAGGCGACGGAAGTGACCGGCGCAAAGTCCGCGCCGCGAACCTGCACGGCGTCCCCCGCGAGCACGGCGACGTGCCGCCCATCCGGCGCCGCCGAAATATCCCTGATGTCGACATGCGCGTCCTCCGAATGAAGCTCGACCGTCTGAACGGGCTCGGCCGAGACCCCAAAAGGGGAAAGCCCGCCGAGCAATAACTCCATCAGCAAAAGTGCGCCGACCCATCGCCTGACCATCATCATACGCTGCTTGACCGCCTCACTTATTAATGTATCGAGAAGACCCAATCCTGACACGAAAACAAGGTTTTTTTAAATTCTCATCGGCAACACCGCACAAAGAGCGTGTACGCAGGGGGCGGTGAATGCGCGTCAGCCCGAGCCCGCAAAAGCCGCATGCATGGCGGCGCTGCGTCAAGGTCTTTGCAAGCGCATCGGAGGGTTTGCCTTAGATAAGATTTTGCGCGTACTACACCGCTTTCCGGTTAATGGCAGCAGCATAGCACCGACATTCGCCCGTCTATCACCTTGGCGAGAAATCACTCTTCTCAGAATATTATACTTTTATTTTTTGCTAAAGACTATCATTGTTTTCTTGCTTACAATTATGCAGGGGAGATGAACGCGCGTCAGATTGAGCCTGCAAAAGCCGCAGACATCGTGGCGCTACGTCAAGGCTTTTGCAGGCTCAAGATGGCGCAAAGGCAGCCGCCACCGCACGTGGGATTTGATCGGCGGTTACCTAGGTAAGCGCTGATTAAAGCACGCGTGCGGTGGCGCGCTGAATTTGCGTCAGATTGCGCTTGCAAAATCTGAAGGCGTAGCGGCGCTACGTCGAGGATTTTGCAGGCGCAAGATGGCGTAAAGGCAGCCGCCACCGCACGTGGGATTTGATCGGCGCTTACCTAAAAGTCCGTCTGGTCCGGGTCGTCCGAGTAACCGCACACGCCCTTCATCTCGGCGATCATCCGGACGTCGGCCGGATCAAGCTGGAAGTCGAACACCTGGGCGTTCTCCGCGATGCGCGAGGGCGTGACGGACTTGGGCAGTGGCAGATAGCCGCGCTCGAGGCTCCAGCGCACGCAGATTTGCGCGACCGATTTGCCATATTTCTCAGCCAGCACCTTCATCTGGGGCACATCGAAGATTCGGCCCACGCCCAGCGGGCTGTAGGCTTCGAGCAGCATGCCGTGCGCGCGGCTGGCGGCCGCCACCTCGTCCTGGGTCTCGCCGGGGCACAGCCGGATCTGGTTGACCATCGGCTTGACCCTGGCGACCTTGACGAGCGCCTCGATGTGGTGCGGCCGGAAGTTGCTGATGCCAATCGCGCGGATGCGGCCCTTTTCGTACAGCTCCTCCATCGCCTTCCAGGCCTCGGCGTTGGCTTCCTGCCAGCGGCTGCGGAACATGGGCGGGTTGGGCCAGTGGATCAAGTACAGGTCGAGGTAGTCGAGTCCCAGCCGGTCCATCGACTCGTCGAACGCCCTTAGCGCCTGCTTGTAGCCGTGGCTGTCGTTCCACAGTTTGGTGGTGATGAACAGTTCCTCGCGGCGGACGCCGCTTTCGCGGATGCCGCGGCCGACGCCCTCCTCGTTGCCGTAGATGGCGGCGGTGTCGATGTGGCGATAACCCGAGTCGATCGCGGCCTTGACCGACGAGGTCGCGACCTCGCCGTCGGGCGTCTGCCAGGTGCCAAAGCCGATGCAGGGGATGCGCACCCCGTTCGAAAGTACGTATGCGTCGGTCAGCGATTTCATGGATAGTCCCCCTTTTTTAATCTTGTACAGAGCGGCGCAAGCTCACCCAGGCTGTCGATTGCATGGTCGGCCCTCGGATCGGCGGCGGCTTCGCCGATGCCCACCGCCACAAAGCCGCCGGCCTTGGCCGCCTCGATCCCCGCGCGGGCGTCCTCCACCACGATACATTGCTCGGGCGTCAGGCCCAGCCGCCGCGCCGCGAGCAGGAACACCTCGGGGTCGGGCTTCGACCGCGAGATGTGATTGCCGTCCGCGACCGCGTCAAACCAATGGCCGATGCCCGTGCGCGTAAGGATCAGCGGCGTATTCTTGCTCGACGAACCGACGGCGAGGCTGAGGCCCTGCGCGCGCAGCGCGCTAAGCGTCTGCGCCGCGTCCCGGGCCAGATCCTCCGGCCCCATGTTCATCAGGTAGGCTCGGTACGCCTCGTTCTTTTCATCCGCCATCGCGGCCTTCTCCTCATCCGCATATTGTCTATTCCCGAGGCTGAGCACGATCGACAGGCTCTCCATGCGGCTGACGCCGCGCAGAGCGTTGTTCGCCCGCTCGTCGAAGGGGATGCCGAGCCGATCCGCCAGCCCCTTCCACGCCAGGTAGTGATAGCGGTCGGTGTGGCAGAGCACTCCGTCCAGGTCGAAGATCACACCGCGCAAACCCATACCGTTCACCTCACAATTTGTACAATGCCATACTACCCAATCCTTTCCGCCTTGTCAAGCGGGCAATCTGCGTATTGACAAATCGGTAGGGGCATGGTATAATGATCTATATACTCACTGTTGCATGAGGGAGTAGTTCGCGGCATAGCCGTGGCAACGCCAACATACTGATCTTGATAAAGATCTGGCTTGTCTTAAAGAACGAGACTCATGGACTGCGTTTTTCGCCGTCCATGGGTCTTTTTATTGCGGGGAGGGTCATTACATGGGCATTGCAGAGGTACTGATCCTGGCGCTGGGGGTTTCGATGGACGCGCTCGCGGTGGCGATCTGCAAGGGGCTGGCGCTGAAGCGCGTGGATGGGCGCGGCATGCTGACCGTGGGGCTGTGGTTCGGCGGGTTCCAGACGCTGATGCCCCTGCTGGGCTACCTGCTGGGCATCCGGTTCAGCGCGCTGGTTCACGCCTACGACCATTGGATCGCATTCGTGCTGCTGGGGGCGCTGGGCGCAGGCATGATCCGCGAGGCGCTGCGCGGCGGCGACGAGCCCGGCGACAGCGCGCTGAATCCCCATGCGATGTTTCCGCTCGCGGTGGCGACCAGCATCGACGCGCTGGCGGTGGGCGTCACGTTCGCCTGCCTGAACGTGGACGTCGGCCCGGCGGTCGCCCTGATCGGCCTCGTCACCTTCGCCATCTCGGCCGCGGGCGTCAAGCTGGGCAGCCTGGCGGGCGCGAAATGCCAAGGCGCCGCCGGCTTCATCGGCGGCGCGATCCTGAGCCTGATCGGGCTGAAGATATTGCTCGATCACTTGGGGGTCATCTAGGTAAGCGCTGATTAAAGCACACGTGCAGTGGCGAGGTGATTTTTCGTTCCGGTGTGCCTGCAAAAACCGCGGGACTAGCAGCGCTAATTCAAGTGTTTTTGCAGGCGCACCGGGGCGGAAAAGCATCCGTCTCCGCGCGTGGGATTTGATCAGCGGTTACCTGGGTAAGCGCTGATTAAAGCACGCGTGCGGCGGCGCGCTGAATTTTCGTCAGATTGCGCTTGCAAAATCTGAAGGCGCAGCGGCGCTGCGTCGAGGATTTCGCAGGCGCAGGATGGCGCAAAGGCAGCCGCCACCGCGCGTGGGATTTGATCGGCGGTTACCTGGGCGGAGCGGGCGGCCGAAGGTCTCCCCTACGGTCCCTTCGTCGCCACGATGCTCATACCCTCGCGCACGAAGTCGTCGTTGTCAAACGTCAGATACGCCGTGTACTCGGCGTCTCCGTCCTGGCCCGTTGAGACCGACGAGATCGAGGCGACCGTGCCATGGTAGCTGCGGTCGGCGTCGGCATCGGGCGCGATCGTCATCCGGTCGCCCACCTTGACGCGGGACAGTTCCATCTCGCCGACCGCGATCGAGGCCTCGAGCGTGCCTGTCGGGTACATCGTGACCAGCACCTGGCCCTCGGTCACGACGTCGCCGGGCGCGACGGCCAGCGTCGCGATCGCGCCGCGCTCGGGGAAGCGCACCATCTCGTCCAGCGGCAGCGCGCCCAGCAGGTCGCCCGTCACCGTCTCGAACAGCAGGTCGCCCTTCTTGACCTGCGCGTCCTCTTTCACATGCACCCGCAGCACGCTGCCCTCGCCGGTCACCGCGACCGGGTCCATCCGCGCAACCGAACCCTTGCCCACGCGCGTTTTGCGCGAATGGTCGGCGCTTCTGTAGATCGACACGCTGTCGCCCAACTTCAAATTGCCTCCCGTCACCTCGACGGTGTAGCTTGAGCCCTTGACGGCGCTGATGAAGCCCTCGCCGACGCGGCTCTTTTTCGACGCTTGCAGGTAGACCGTCTCGCCCGCGTGCACGTACTTGGTGGCGGTCGAGTCGTAGGCGCTCTTCGAGTTGCCCTGTACCTGGAACCGGCTGTCGGGCTCGATCAGCGCAAGCGCGCTGTAGCGCGACTGCACCGCCTCGCAGCTGTCGCCCGGCTGCACGCGCAGGCTCCGGGCAACACCGTCGACCGGCGCGTACACCTTGTCGGCGGACAGAGACAGCAGCACCTCGCCCGCGCTCACCGCATCGCCGGCGCGCCAATTGAAGTCCTGCACCGTGCCGCCGAACGGCGCGGTCACGCTGACCGTCCGCCCCGCCACGATCTTGCCGGTGAAACTGGCCACCGTGATCCCCGGGGTTTCCGTTGCGGCCTGAGAGGCCTGCGAGGCCCCCGCCGGCGTCGCGAGCAGCAACGACAGCAAAATCGCCCAACAGATTTTGCGCATGAGCACACCATCCTCCTGCTTATTCTTTATACGCTCCGCAGCGCGTCGATCGGGTTCAGGTTGCTGGCCTTGCGCGCCGGGGTCCAGCCGAACACCACGCCCACCGTGGCCGAAAACCCGACGCCCAGCAAGACGGCGAACGGCGACAGCCTGAACGGCGTATCGATCGCCAGGCTGAACAGAAACGAGATCGCGAGCCCCAGCCCCATGCCGATCAGCCCGCCCATCGTGGACAGCAGGAACGACTCGATCAAAAACTGCAGCTGGATCTGACCGGGCTGCGCACCCAGCGCCTTGCGCAGCCCGATCTCGGCGGTGCGCTCGGTCACCGACACCAGCATCATGTTCATGATCCCGATGCCGCCCACCAGCAGCGCGATCGAGGCGATGCCGGCGAGCAGACCGGTCATCATGCCGGTCATCGTGCTCATCGTGTCCAGCAGGCTCTGCATGTTGATCACGCGGTAGGTGTCGTCCTTGCCGTTGAAGGCGCTGGTCAACGCCTGTTTGAGGTGCGCGATGATGCGCTCGCTCTTGGCGGTATCGCCCATGTAAACCGCGAGCGAGGTGATGCCGCGCAGCCCGTCGAGCTGCATCGCCGCGGTGTAGGGCACGATCAGCCGCCCGTCCTCGCCCATCGACATCTGCGCCATCACGTCGGCGTCGTCCGACGACAGCATGCCCACCACGGTGAACCAGCGGCCCCCCACGCACACCTGCCTGCCCAGCGGATCGACGCCGAAGAACAGCTTCTTCATCAGCACCTCGTCGATCAGGCACACCTGGCTCGCGCTTTCGATGTCGAGCCGATTGAGCTCGCGCCCGCGGCCCACCAGCTTGGGGCTCTTTCGGAAGTACAGCTCGTCCTGCCCGTCGATCGGAATGTCTTCTTCCCAGCGCCCGTTCGCCAGCACCGTCTTGGTCAGGCTGACCGAGGGCGACACGCCGGACACGTCGTCGAGCGCGCGGATCGCCTCCATGTCGCCCTCGTTCAAGCCCCGCTTGAGCGCGGTGCCGGTGACGGTCACGTTCAGCTTGCCCGCGCCCAGCGACTCGAACTGGGCGTTGACCTCGTATGTCACGCCTTCGACGATCGTAATCAGCGCGATGATGGCGGTGACGCCGATCACGATGCCCAGCACCGTCAAAAACGAGCGCATCCGATTGGCGAAGATGTTGCCGATCGACATCGACACGCTCTCGCGGATCATGCCCCAGCGAATCATTGGGCGCCCTCCGTCAATCGACCGTCCAGGATGTTCACGACGCGGCGCGCGTGCCGGGCGATCGACAGGTCGTGGGTAATCATCACGATCGTGCGGCCCTCGCGGTTCAGCTCGCCGAACAGCTCCATCACCTGCCGCCCGGTGTTCTGGTCGAGCGCGCCGGTCGGCTCGTCAGCCAGCAGCAGCGTGGGGTTTGAAGCCAGCGCGCGCGCGATCGCCACCCGCTGCTGCTGGCCGCCCGAGAGCTGATTGGCGTAGTGGTGCAGCTTGTCGGAAAGCCCCACCCGCTCGAGCATCGCCCGCGCGCGTCTGCTGCGCTCGCGCGCGCCGACGCCCGCGTACACCAGCGGCAGCTCGACGTTCTTCATCGCGTCCAGCCGCGGCAGCAGCTGGAACGACTGGAAGATGAACCCGATCTCGTGGCAGCGAATCTCGGAAAGTTCCCGCTGATCGAGGTTCGGGATCGAGCGCCCGCGCAGGATGTAGTCGCCGCTGGTCGGGGTGTCGAGGCAGCCGATGATGTTCATCATCGTGGACTTGCCGCTGCCCGACGGGCCCAAGATCGACAGGAACTCACCCTCGTCCATGTCCAGATCCACGTGGTCGAGGATCGTCTGCAGCTCTTCGCCCATCTGGTATTGCTTGACGATGTCTGTCATCGAGAAGAACGGCCCCTGCGTCATGGCCGTATCCTCCGGGGCCCCGCCATCATCACCGGCCCCCCGGCCGGTATGACCGCGCGCTGGGGCCGGTAGAGCACGGTATCGCCCTCAGAAAGCCCCTCGGTAATCTCGGCCATCAGCCCGTCGTTGATGCCCACGGCGACGGCCTTTTGCACCGCGCCCTTGCCCTCGGGGCCGGGTACCAGGACAAAAGGTTCGTTGCGCTCGGTGAACGACAGCGCCTCCATCGGAAGCCTCAGCGCGTCTTCGGCCTGTCGGTTGATTAACCGCGCCTCCACCTGCATGCCGGGCAGCACCCCGGCCCGGTCAGGCAGACTGAGCGTGGCCAGGTAGTAGGCGGTCTGCCCCTCCTGCGTAGCCTGCTTGGCCATCGACTCGACGCGGCAGCCGATCTCCTTCTCGAGCGCGTTGACGGTGACCAGCGCGGCCTTGCCTACGCTGACCGCGGGCACGTCGTACTCGTCCACCTTGATCCGAACTTCCAGCCGATCCATGTCCATCAGGTCGATCAGCGCGCCGCCGGCCGCCACCACGTCGTCCTCGGCCACATGCAGCCCCACCACCTCGCCCGCCATGTCGGCCTTGAGCAGCTCGCCGGTACTGAGGCGCATCAGCCGGTCGTTCTTGCCGACCCTTTGCCCCTCGCGCACGTAGACGGCGCGCACGGTCGCCTCGCGCGCCGCCTGCAGCGACTGCGCGCGCGGCGCGTACACATTGCCCTCGAAGCTGTACCAGGTGGCGATCTCGCCGCGCTGCACCTGCGCGCTCAGGAAGGCGTCGTTCGCCCCCTTCCGCGGCCAGAACAAGAAAGCCACGATCGCGGCCAGCGCGACCAGCAACCACACCCAGCGACCCCTTTTCCTGCGCTTTGCCACGCTCCGGTCTCCTTACGTCAACAAATTTGCCAATTGTCCTTCATCATAATACGGCCGCGCCTCGATGTCAACGAGGCGCGGCCAACCGTTACCCGCTCCGCCCTGCAAAGTCAAACTTTCGCCACGATTTGCCGCGCCATCAATCGGATGGGACCGCCTTCGCCGCCTGCATCATGATCGCGCACTCGATGCGCTTCTTAAACAGCTTGCAGCCGTATTCGTACAGCCCCTCGATGTCGCCCGAAGCGTGGTAGCTGTTGGCGGCGCAGCCGCCGCTGCAGTAGAGCCGCGCCCAACACGTGCGGCAGGCCTCGCGCGAGAACACATTGACCCCGGCGAAGCGGTTCACGAGCGCCTGATTGGTCACCCCGTCCCACACATTGCCCATCAGGAACGCGGGGTCGCCCACGAACTGGTGGCAGGGATACAGGTCGCCCCAGGGCGTCACCGCCAGGTATTCGGTGCCCGAACCGCAGCCCGCCACCCGCTTGTGGATGCAGGGGCCGTGTTTGAGGTCGAGGATGTAGTGATAGAAGGTAAAACCCACCCCGGCCTTCTCGCGCGCCAGCATCTCCCGCGCAAGCCGCTCGTACTGCGAACACAGCGCCGGCAGGTCGGCCTCGGTCAGCGCGTAGGGCTCGCCTGGCGCGCACACCACCGGCTCCATCGACAGCTGGGTGAAGCCGAGGTCTGCCATGTGCAAAACATCCTCGGTGAAATCCACGTTTCGAGCGGTGAAGGTGCCGCGCATGTAGTAGCCGCGCTGACCGCGCCGCTCAACGAACCGCCGGAACCTGGGCACCACCAGATCGTAGCTGCCCTGCCCGTTCGCCGTTTTGCGCAGCCGGTCGTGCACCTCCTTCCGACCGTCGAGGCTCAGCACCACATTGTGCATCTCGCGGTTCAGGAAGTCGGTCACCTCGTCGTCCAGCAGCACGCCGTTGGTGGTCAGCGTAAAGCGGAAGCGTTTGCCGCGCGCGCCCTCGACCGAGCGGGCGTAGGCGACCAGCTGCTTGACGACGTCAAAATTCATCAACGGCTCGCCGCCGAAGAAGTCCACCTCGAGGTTGCGCCTGTTGCCCGAGCTGTCCATCAGGAAGTCGAGCGCGCGCTTGCCCACCGTAAAGCTCATCAGCGCCCGCTCGCCGTGATACTTGCCCTGGCTGGCGAAGCAGTAGTCGCAGCTCAGATTGCAGGTGTGCGCCACATGCAGGCACAGCGCCTTGACCTCGCCCACCTTCTTTTTGAGCGCGGGCATGTCGCAATAGATATCGGGCGCGAACAGCCGCCCGGCCGCTTTAAGTTCCTCAATGTCGTTGAGTGTCTCCTTGATTTCCGCCTCGTCAACGCCCGGCCGATCGCCGTAGCGCTCGAGCAGGGTCTTTATGACGCCGGCCTCGTCGCCCTCTTCGTACAGCGCGATCGCGTCGTAGGCCAGCTCGTCCACCAGGTGTACCGAGCCGCTGTTGACGTCGAGCACGATGTTCATGCCGTTGAGCTTGTATTGGTGTATCATGGTTCCTCCGCCAAAAATGGCAACAAATCTATAACTTCGAGGGGCCAATTCCCCATTCCCCGGGAGGAGAATGAGGAATTGGCCCCTCGGAGTTATATACTTATCGGATTACTTATCCCCCTGCTCGCAAGGCTGGTTGGCCACGCCGCACGAGGTCTTGCACGCGGACTGGCAGGAGGTCTGGCATTCGCCGCAGCCGCCGGTCGTCAGGCTCTTGGGAAGCTCGCGCGTGTCCAGGCTGATGATTCTCTTCATAATCTTTCATCTCCTTCGCTCAAACCGGCAGGCGACTGCCTGCCCACTTCCCTACTATGATAGCCGTTCCGGTTGGCTCCGTCAATCGTTTTGGCCACAATTTAACACGTCACCACCCGCAGCGTGCCCGGCTGCCCCGAGCTTGTGCGCGCGCGCAATCGCGCGATCCATCCCGGCAGTTCCTCGCCCACGCGCTCGCCCGGTGCGATCAGCGGCGCGCCCGGCGGGTAGACCCAGGCGTATTCCTGCGCGATCCGCCCGACCGCTCGCTCGACCGCCACCGTCTCGCCCGGCAGCGCGAGCGCCGCGTCGATCGTCAGTTCGACGCGCGGCGGGCCGGGCAGCGCAATCGGCTCGGCCGGCGCGGCCAGCAATCCCCGGTCGATCTCGAGCAGCGCCCCGGCCAGGCGGTCGAGCGCATCTTCCCCATCCGCGAGCGTGGCCAGCGCCAGCGCGTAGCCGGGCGTCGCCATCTCGAGCTCGAACCCGCGCGCGCGCAGCTCGTCCATCAACTGATAGCCGCTCGTCGAGCTCCCGCGCGTCACCAGCGTGATCTTGCCGGGGTCGAGCGCGTAAAACACATCGGCCTTCTCCAGCACCCGGAGCCGCTCCATCGGCCGCACCCGCTCGCGGAAGCGGTCGGTCCGCGCGCGGAACGCCGCGAGCAGTTCCTCTCCCCTCTCCGCCATCAACCCGACGCATCGGTCGATCGACGCCATCAGCGGGTAGGACGGGCTGCTGGTCTCAAAGATCGACAGCTGGCGCGCGATTTCCTGCGCGTCGACCCGGTCGGTCAGCACGTGCAGCAGCGCGGTCTGCGTCAGGCTGGGCAGCGTCTTGTGCAGGCTGTGCACGACGCAGTCCGCGCCCAGTCGCGCGGCGCTCTCGGGAAAGCGGGGCGACAGAAAGTGCGCGCCGTGCGCCTCGTCGACGAGCAGCGCGACGCCCCGCGCGTGCAAGATGTCCGCGATCGCGCGAATGTCGGACACCACGCCCTCATAGGTGGGCGAAGTCAGCGCGCACAGCCGGATGTCCGGATGCGCCGCCAGCGCGGCGGCGACCGACGCGGGTTCGATGCCGCCCGCCACCCCCGACGCCCCGTCGACCGGCGGCATCAGGTAAACAGGTCGCAGCCCGTTCAGCTCCATCGCGTGGTAGACCGAGCGGTGGCAGCCGCGCGCGACCAGAATCCGGTCGCCGCGCCCGGTCAGCGCGCGAATCGCGGCGAGCAGCCCGCAAGTCGAGCCGTTTACGAGAAAGAAGCTGCGCTTGACGCCATACAGCCGCGCCGCGCGCTCCATGGCGGCCTTCAGCAGGCCCTCGGCCCCGTGCAGGTTATCAAAGCCCTCAACCTCGGTGACGTCGAGCCGCCAGGGCAGCGCGTCGCCGAGCAGCGCCTCGTTGCGCTTGTGCCCCGGCATGTGCATAGGCACCATGCCCGAAGCCGCGTAATCCTCAAGCGCCGAAAGCAGCGGCGCGGAAAACCCGTCCATACAAATCACCCGAGCGCATCATAGCACAGCCCATGGCCGCCCGTCAAACTTGCGCAGCCGGTTTATGGTGTAATCATGGATGTAAACAGCAATGGCATCAATACTCCAATTTTAATATATTTTTTCAAAACACTTGACGGGCCGTCAGGTATGCGGTAATATAAAGGCGCGAAAATTTCAATAAATTAATTACTTACAGCAGAAATAATTTTTCTGTATATTTTAGCGTCAGACCAGGAGCGCAAGGAGGCGATGTATTGTATTGGGCGATATGCCCGGGATGTTGCTGGTTTCATTTGCATATGTGATATTCCTATTTCCTTGCAATGACATTGCCTGCCCTGGGCAATGCAGAGTTGTCTGCGCGTTGGCGGTGTATGAGATGGACGCCGGGCGACTGACCAAAATTCAGTAGCGGCGCAAGAGTCCCGATTCTTCCAAAGGGTGGTGGGTCGTGATGCCGATCGCCTGATTGGCACGGGTTACAGGATGACAAAGCAGGGAGGTATTTTATGAACAGGTTGCTGTCGATGATGATGCTGCTCGCGGCGCTATGCGCGCTGCCCGCAAACGCACAGGCGCTCCCGGGCAAGACCGAACTGGTGGTGGCCAATTTCTCTGAGGTCGACGAGGCCTATACTGCGATGGCCGGGGCGCATCCGGATATTGCGCTGAAGCCGCTTTCGTCGTATGTCTCCGACGAGCAGGTGATGACGGATATCCTGTCGCGCTCGGACGCGGTGGATCTCTATTGTTTGTTTGTCAACGAACCTGCCTACAAGGCGCTGTACGAGCGGGGGTTCCTGGGCGAGGCGGACGCGCTGTCGCCCGCCATTGGGCCGATGCTGCCCCAGGTGCGCGCGCGCATCGAGCGGGACGGGCATCCGGTCGCGCTGCCGGTCAGCCTGAGCATCCTGGGTTCGCTCAGCTACAATCCGGCGGTGGCCGCCAAGTTGGGCTTGGATGAGGCGGCGCTGCCGGGCAGTTGGAGCGAATTTCTGCAATTTGTGAGCGACTGGCCGCGCGCCTACGCCGAGAATTTCCCGGAAGTCGCGCTGTTCGACGACACCATCGACCTCTCCACGCGGCGCGAACTCCTATTCTACGCGTTCTACAACGACTATTCGCTGCACCTGGATCAGTTGGGCGGGGTGCCGTCGTTCGATACGCCGCTGTTTGACCGGCTGCTGACGGCGTTTGAGGCGGTCGATCGCGCGGCGTTTCCGCCCTCGTTTGGCGGCGAGGCGTTTTCAGAGGGCGAGGCGCTGTTCAAGTTTGGCACAGACGTCGGTTTTGTGGCCGCTCGCGAGGACGGCAACCGCGCGCTCGGGCTGACGCTGGAGCCGGGCGTCGGCCCCTACTACGGGATGGAGCTGAACGTCATGATCCTGAACCCCTATTCTCAGAAAAAGGAGGCCGCCGCCGCGTACCTCGAAGCCGCGGCAAGGCGGATGGATGTCTACACCCGGTTCAATCTGGTGCCCGACGAGGCGGTGCCGACGCGAAGGGCAGACTTTGAGGAGGTGAGGCGGAATTTTGAAACGGCGATCAACGAACTGCGCGAGCGTGCGGAGCGGGCCGAAGGGCCGGACAAGACCGATCTGCAGCTGCAGCTTGCCGACCTTGAGCGGCGATGGGCGGTCGCCGACGAGCATATGTGGACGGTCAACGCGGAGCTGACCGCCCTCTACCGTGCGCAAGCGCCGCGCATCGTGGTCATGCGCAACAGCACGGCCGGCGGTCTGGAGGGCAGCGGGGACGAAGGTGTGCACAGGCTGATCCAACGATACCTGGATGGGCAGTTGGACCGACGGGCGTTTCTCGCGCAACTCGATCAGAAGGTGGGCGCGATGGTGATGGAGGGATATTAGGCGGCAACAATTGACGCGCAGGCGGGCTTATGTCATAATGATGGTGGATTGCTATACCGATCCGAGGAGGCGAATCCCCTTATGAAAAAGCTGCGTATAGGCGTCATCGGCGCGGGCGGCATCGCCGACCGGCGCACCATCCCGGGCCTGCTTCACTGCCGTCACGCCGAGCTGAGCGCGGTCATGGGCCCGAACCTCGAGCGTACCGAGGCCATCCGTCAAAAGTACGGCGCGCCGCGCGCCTACGACGACGAGCGCGCGCTGCTGGCCGACCCGAACGTGGACGCCGTCTACATCGCGTCGCCCGTGGGCGACCACGCGCGTCAGACGATGCTGGCCGCCGATCACGGAAAGCCCATCCTGCTCGAAAAACCGATCGCGCTCAGCTGCGAGGAGGGCGAGCGCGTGCTGAACCACTGCGCGCAGAAAAACGTGCAAGTGGGCGCGGGGTTCATGATGCGCTTCGCCAGCCACGTACAAAGCATGAAGCGCGCCGTCGACGAAGGCAAGCTCGGCCAGATCGTGTCCGGCTACAGCCAGTTTACGCTGTGGTTGCCGGGCGGTAATTGGCGGCTGGACCGAGCGCGGGCGGGCGGCGGCTGCCTGATGGACATGGGCGTGCACGTCATCGACCTGTTTGGGTTCGTCACCGGCATGCGCATTACCCGCGTCGCCGCCATGAACGAGACGATCACCTTCGGCTACGACGTGGAGGATACGTCCACCGTGCTGCTGCGCCTTGAGAACGGCGCGCAGTGTGTCGTGCAGACCAACTTCAACATCCCGGACGCCGCCAGCAAATGGCGGTTCGAGCTGTTCGGCACCAAGGGGCGGCTGATGGGCGACACGATGATCGGCCAGGTGGACGGCGGCACGCTCAACCTGCTGGCGCTCGAACGCGAACAGGCCTACGACCCCGAGCAGAACCACGCGGACGATCAGGGGCTCATGGTGCCGGGCGAGTTCGGCAACCTGTATACCCGCCAGCTCGACGCGTTTGCCGAGGCCATCCTCAAGGGCAGACCCGTGCCGGTAAGCGCCGCCGACGCACTCGCGGCGCAGCGCGTGATCGAGGCCGCATACGCAAGCCAGGCAAGGCGAACCGTTATCGATCTGTAATGAGTAGGTTGTGAATCCACAGAACCTGTTGCGGTCGCTGGCAAGTTATGGTATATTGAGGCCATCTTCTATGCGGAAGGTGGCTTTGCCTTTGAAAAAACTCTCCTGGCTGCTCGCGCTCGTGGGACTGATGTTGTGCGCCTCGGCGCAGGCGGCGGACCGGCGCGATCTCTACGGCGTCGAACCGCCCGTTTCGAAAGGCTATGACATGCCCTACACGCTGACGGTGTACATCGGCAACCAGGTGGCTGTGGCTTACGACGGCCAGACGCTCGAGCCCGTGCGGTATATGATCTGCTCGACGGGCTTGGGCAATGCGACCCCGACCGGCACCTTTACGATGCCCGCCACCTACACGAGCGGCTGGGACAAGTGGGGCACGCACTACGTGCGCTACCCCACCACGATCCGGCGTCCGTACTATTTCCATTCGATCCTGTACGGCACGGACAAGTCGCTCGAATGGAAGACGTGGCACAGGCTGGGTTACAAGGCGTCCGCGGGCTGCGTGCGGCTGACGCCGCTGGACGCGCAGTGGGTGAACTACAACTGCAAGCGCGGCACGCGCGTACGGATTGTGAATGCGAAGGCGGCGGGGCTGGCAGAAATCCACGACAGGATCAAGGCCGAGCTCGTGCGGAACGGCCCCTCAAGCGTGCAGCCGACGCTCAGCCCCACGCCCAGCCCGCCGCCGCCGGTGCTCGAGCTGGGCGCGGGCAAGAGCCGCGTGATCCAGTCGTTCCAGCGCCGGCTGCGCCAGCGCGGGTTCTACAACGGCAAGCTGCACGGGCTTTACGACGGGGCCACCGTCGCCGCCTGGAACGCCTACAAGAAGGCCAAGGGCTGGCCCGAGGACGGCGTCGCGACGACCGAGCAGCAGGCCGAAATGGCACTCGACGACCAGACCACGGCCTTCTCGGTGGATTTGAAGACCGGCGACACCGGCCCGATCGTGCGCAAGGTTGAGGAGCGGCTCAAGGCGCTCGGCTACTTCAAGGGCACCCCGAATCAAGCCTACGACGCGGCCACCTCCGCGGCGGTCAAGCGCTATCAAAGGGCCAGGGCCCTGCGCCCCACCGGGCTGCTGCGCGCTGTCCAGCAACCGGATCTCTTCAGGGAAGCGGAGCCCACGCCGGCGCCCCCCTCATCGCCGTAGACCAACGTCCACTCTGTTCAATCTGCCGGCTGAAAAGCGCCCGCGCGGGCGCTCAGACCATTGACAAACCCAGCGTGCAAGAGAGCAGCGCTGGGTTTGTCAATGGTCTGAGGCATTGCCTGTCGGCATTGCCTCCATTTTATGAACGGGTTCCCCCTGCCCCGCAAAGCCGATTTGGCCTTCGGCGCCCACACGGGAAGCTACCCCGCCCGACCCCGCCTTATGTCCATCCACACATTGACGCACAGCCCGGCCAGCACGCATGCGCCGCCGACCAAGTTGCGCGTGGACAGCGCGCCCGCGAGCGACCAATCGAGCGCCACACCGGCAAACAGCTGGCCGATGAACAGCGTGAGCGTCATCAGGAACGCCGGGATGTGCCGCGTGGAGATGTTGGCCTGCAGCACGATCAGCACGCCGATCGCGCCGCCGAAATAGATCCACCAGGGCGACGCCAGCCGCGTGGGCCAGGCCGAGGCCCCGCCGGCACCCGCGATCGCCCAGACGACGAGCGCCACGGCCAGCCCGACCACATAGTTATAAAACGTGCTGACCAGCGCGCTGGTGCGCGCGGCCAGCCGGGCGTTCAGGTAGCGGTTGAGCGTCAGCGTCACGCCGGTCAGCAGTGACAGCCCCACCGGCACCGGCGAGCACGCCGTGCCCGCGAGCATGTAGGCGATGCCGGCTCCGGCGCCCAGCAGCCCCAGCGCCTTGCCCGCGCTCATCGGGGCGCGCTTCATCCCGAACAGAGCGAACTGGTCGATTGCGAGCGCCGAGCCCGCCTGTCCGACCAGGTTCAGCGCCACGATGGCCGATACGTCGATCTGTCCGTACGCCTGGTTGTTGAACACCGTCGTGGCCACCCCGACCGCGCCGCCGAGGAACGCGGTCCACTTGAGTCCCCGCGCCGCGCTCAGCTTCTCGCCGCGCAGCGCGCAGGCGGCGCTGACCAGGACCAGCCCCACTACGTGGATGGTCACCGTCGCCGCATACAAATCGTACGCGCGCGTCAGCTCCCCGTTTATCAGGATCATCACCGAAATCGCCACCGCGGCCAGCGTCGACAGCGCGTAGTGCATGTACGTCCCCTCCTCCTCTGAGCAATCTGCGCAGCCCAAGGCCAATGATATGAGGCGGGTCTTGGGCTGCGCAGACTGCTCCCCCAGTATAGCGCGTCCGCTCATGGCGCAAAAGGTATTTTGGTTAAACTTGCCGCGCGCCGGGCACGATACAGGCATGATTGTGTACCTGGTTGCGGCGCTGGTCGCCGCGTTCTACCTGTGCGCCGTGCCGGTGCGCTTGGGCGTCGAGGTGCGGGCGGGCCAGGAAGGCCGGCCTCTCATATGGCTGGGCGTCTTTTACCGCGCTCGCTTGTGGGTGAAGCCTGTTCCGCTGCATCTGCCGCACCCCGAAGACAAAAAAAAACAAAAAAGGGGCCCGCCGCCGCGCGATATGCTTAAGGCGGCGCGCTTCCTGTACCGGCGCTTGACAATCGACCGGCTGGAGGCGCGCGTGGCGCTCGACGACGCCTGCAAGACCGCCTTGCTCGCGGGGCTTTTGCAGGCCGCGCTGTCGCTCGTCAGTCCGCACGCGCGCGTACGCCCGGCTTTCGACGCGCCGCGCGCGCAGCTGGCCGCGCTGTGCATCGCAACCGTCCGGCTGGGGCATATTATCCTCGCGGCGCTGCTCGCCGCCCGGATATGGATAACATGGAGGCTGAAACATGGACAGAAGGCCGATTGAAAGCATTATGACCACCGCGATGGAGTCCATTCGCGACATGGTGGACGTCAATACCGTGATCGGCGAGCCGATCGCCGCCGGCGACGGCTCGACCGTGATCCCCATTTCGAAGGTGTGCTTTGGGTTCGTGGCGGGCGGCGGTGACTACAACAACGCCCCGCCCAAGCCGGCTCAGCAGCCGGGCGCGCAGGGCGAGCTGCCGTTCGCGGGCGGCGCGAGCGCGGGCGTAACCGTCCAACCGATGGGCTTTCTCGTGGTGAGCGAGGGCCAGGTGCGCCTGCTGCCGGTGCAGCCCTACGCGCCGCTCGACCGCATGATCGAGCTCGCGCCCCAGGTGATGACCGAGATCAAGAACTGGATTGCCAGCCGAAGCAAGCCGGAATCAAACGCGCTGACCGAGGCTGAAGATGCGGACGCATAAGCGCAAATGGGGCCGCAACGTCTTCCGCTGACGTCGCGGCCCGTACTTCTCCAATCAAAGGTCAATCAAAAAGCTGCTCGATCTGCGCGTTTACATCCGCATCCAAAACGTCTCCGGGCATCCAGCCCACCGTCCCCTTGCCGCCTGTCACGAGGATGGCGCATACCGCGACCTTGCCGTTGACCGTCTTGACGCCTATGCGGGCTTTGCCGGCGCGTATGCCCTTCACCACGCCGTTTTGCACTTGGGCAATGCGGGGGTTAAGCGAGCGCCAGCGCACATCGGCCGTGCCGTCCATCTTGAGCTCGGCCTTCAGGTTGACCGTCTTGCCCACCTGCACCGCCTTGCGCTTGGGCAGCCCTATCTTGGTTGGCAGCCGATCGACCACCACTTCGCAGCTGGCCGAGAGGCCTGCGTCGGTCGTCGCCGTGATCGTGGCGTTGCCCGCCTTCTTGGCCAGCAGCTTGCCCTGCTTGACCCCGACCACATTGGGGGCGCTGCTGCTCCAGGTCAGCGCGGGCCGACTGTCGGCGGGCTTCACCTTGGCGCTCAGTTGCCCGGTGCGCTTGAGCGTGCGGGTCACGCCGCCCACGTACAGCTTCATGCGCGAGGCGCTCAGCTTGAGCGATTGGGCCGCCGAGGCTCCGATCGTGAGGGTCACCATGGCCTTCGCGCCGCTTCCATCCTGTGCGGTCGCGCTGATCTGCGTCTTGCCCGCGGCCAGCGCCTTGACGAGGCCGTCCTTGTCGATCGAGGCCACCGCCGGCCGGCTGCTCTTCCATTTGACGGATACGCCCGCCGGGGTCACGTCGGCGATCATTTGCAGCGTCCCGCCCTTGCTCAGCGAGGTAGCGCCGCCTTCCCCACGCACCGACACCGTCGTGACGGGCGCGGCGCCCTTAATCACCCACACGTTGATCGACTCGCTGGCGCGCTCGCCGGTCGAAGGGATGTGCGCCGCGGCCGTGATGGTCGCGGTGCCCGTGGCGGTGGCAGAGGCGAACACCACGCCTTCAAGCACGGTGGCCACATTTTCGTTGCTGCTCGAATACGCAACCACGGCGTTCGCCCAGGCGCCGGTCTTGACCGGCGTGATGCCCAGCGTGTCGTTTTGCTTGAGCTCATAATACCCGCCCACCAAGGAACCGCCCTCCACCGTCAGCGTAAAGCCGCCCTCGGCCAGCGCGCCCCACGCGCAGAGCAGCGAGAGCATAAGCAACGCCGAAACCGCGCGGCGCATGTACGTCATTTCCACGTCCCCCTAGATCCCTAGATGTTTCCATTTGTTTGCATCATATCACAAATCCGTCACAGAATCAATCGCATTTCGATTTTTCTGTGACGGTCGGCAATACCCTAAATTATCACCCTCAAATGCCGATGAAAGGGGTAGAAACGATGAGCGCAGAGGAGGTGTTGTCATGCGCATTGCAAGCATCGGGTCCCCGGGCTTCAACGCCCTCACCGGGCAGCGGCCGCTGGGCGTGGATCGGGTGAACGCCGATCCCGCGCCGGACGCCGAGGCCCACGAGCAGCCGCGCCCGGACGCGCGCGAGGCCGGGGCGGGCCAGGCCCGCGACTCGAAATCCTACATGGAGAAGATGCTGAGCCAGTTGGAGGACGCCAACGCCAGCGCAGATGCTTTGGGCGACGCCATGGACGTGGAGATCAAGTGCATGATCATCGCGAGCCGGATCATGCGGGGGCACAAGGTTCCCAAGGCCGACCATCAGTTTCTGATGAAGAACAAGCCCGAACTGTACATGAAGGCCCTCATGCTGAGGACCCTGCGCAAAAATCCCAAGCCCAAGAAGTACAAGCGCCTCTCCGAAGAGGAAGAGAAAGAAGACAGCCGGATATCCTCCGCGAACGACGCGTCGCGCGAATCGGACGCCGATCAGGATGACGCGGCGGTCGGTGACGATGTGGGCCTGGATGCCTCCGACGGCGAACCGAGCGCCCCCTCCGGCGGGGGACTGTATATCAAGGCGTAGATCTGGCGAGGGCGGTAGCGTCAAGAGGCGTTGCCGCCCTCATGCGCAGGCCAAAAGTGTACGGCAACATGCGAATGCTGGTCGACAGCGCCGCGATGCAGCCGATCGCGCGCGCATCGCTTGCCGACAGCTGGCCGACGCGGTGCTGGACGGGTTGGCGGTTTACGATACGCCCTGGCCCCTGGATTGCATCCCCAGGTACTGGATGACATAGGGCAGCGCCGCGCCGGTGGCGACCGGGATGTGGGCGGTCGCGCCCATGCGGATAAAGCGCCGCTCTGTGGGGAAGGCGGTGCGCTCGGCGACCAGCTCGTGGAGCCGGTCGATATCGGACGGCGTCAGGAAGCGTCCCATGATACCGCCCAGGATCACGTCGTAGTCCATCATCATGTGGATGTTGTCGATCGCTGTGGCCAGGTAATTCAGGTACGCGCGCCAGCGGGCTTCTTCGTCCGTCCCCCCGGCCCTGAGGGATTGAAAGAAGTCCTCCACTCGCTCGCCCGGCTTCAGCAGGGCGCTCAGCGTGCAGTAGGTGTCCATGCAGCCCCGCTTACCGCAGTAGCAGCGCCGGCCACCCGGTACGATGGTCATGTGCTCGAATACGCCGCTTTTGAGCTCGTTGCCCTGCAGAAACCTTCCGTTGATGATCAGCGCGCCGCTCATGTTGTAGCGCAGGTGGACGAATATGGCGTCGATGATGGAGGGGGAAAACCACAGCTCGACCGTCGCGGCGGCCTCGCCGTCATGCACCATCGAGCAGGGATAGCTCAGGTAGGGCCGGAACTGGCAGACCGACATACCAGTGCAATCCAGTATCTTTCCATAGGTGACCAGGGTGCCGTCGGATGAGATCAGCCCCTGCAGCACCAGGTTGACGCCCAAGACGTCTGCGGGATTGATCGGCAGGCCGCCGATGAAGCGGTTGACCGATTCGCATACGGTGCGCACGTAGGCCGGCGTGTTGGAAAACGGAAACATCCGCATGTCGGAGGCCAGAATCTCGCCGTACAGGTCGATGGCGACGATTTCAAAGCTGTCCTTGAGCAGCTCGACCCCCACCGCCACGTGGGCGCGCGACAAAAAGACCAGCGCCTCCGCCTTGCGTCCGCCGGTGGATTGAAAACTGCCCTGCTGGGCGATCGTCCCTTGATCGATCAGCTCCCGTACGATCTGGCTGACGGTCGGACGGCTCAGGCCCAGCCCGGTCGCAATTTCGAGCTTTGATGTCTTTTTGCGTCGATAGACAAATTCCAACACGTTCTGCGTGTTGGTCTTTTTGAGTTCCGCCGTGGTCGCTTTTTTCAAAGGGATCATTCCTATCTGCGCGGATCCCGGTCACGCGCCGCATTGCATACGATTGTAAGTATAGCACACGGAAACAGGATGGACAACCGTATAAAATAAGTTAATTCATTGTGCCACATGTACAATCTACATGGGCCAATATTGAAATGTAATGCATGTTGACAAAAGTGGCGCGATCGAGTATTCTTGTGTCAACGTTATTTACAAAAGATACCTGATATTTCGATTGCTCGAAATGATTCAAGCAAATCGTCTAAATTTTAACTATCTGAAATCACGCTACGGCCAGTTATGTAAACCGACGCTCCAAATTTCCGCTCACGATGCCAAAGAATGCCACACAAGCGTACCGACTCACGTTGATCGGCCCAAGTGAATGGTTGTGCCGGGATACGCGCAAGGGCACACATCCAATGAACGCCGGGGTTAAGGAGGGATGGCATCTATCCGGCAGGCGAGACGCCCGAAAGCGGCTCCCCACAGGCAATAGAGGAGGAGGAAAACTATCATGAGGAAGTGTTTCGCGTTGGTGCTGGCGCTGGTACTGATGTCCGCCGTGTTTGCGGGCGTCGGATCGGCCGAAAGTTCGCAGATTGATTGGCAGGCTTATTCGGGTACCAAGCTGCAAGTGATGTTCAATCAGCACAACTATCAAAAGGCCATCACGGACTACGGCAAGATGGAGGAGTTCGAGAAACTGACCGGAATCGACGTCGAATTCTCCGTCACCCCCGAGGAGAACTATTTTGACAAACTGAACATCGCGCTTTCCTCCAAGAGCGGCGAGCCGGACGTCTTCATGACCGGCGCCTACCAGGTGTGGGAGTATGCCTCCGCCGGCTACATGGAGCCGCTCGAGAACTACATCTCCGACCCCACGAAGACCGAAGCCTCCTATGACTTCGCGGACTTCTACCCCGGCGTCGTCGGCACCCTGGCCTGGGACTGCATCGCAGGCCACCCGGTGGGCTCCGGCTCCCAGTGGGCGCTGCCGATGGGCTACGAACTCAACAACATCGCCTATAACAAGAAGTACTTTGACGAGAACAACCTGAAGCTCCCCACGACCACCAGCGAGTTGCTCGAGTTGTCCAAGGGGCTGCAGGGGTGGAGCGGCGCCGGTTCCTACGGCATTGCGGTGCGCGGCACCCGCAACTGGGCGACCATCCATCCGGCCTACATGACGCTGTTCTCCACTTGGGGCGCCAAGGACTTTGAAATCGAGGATGGCCGCCTGGTCTGTAAGCTCGACAGCGAAGAGGCCATCGCGATGACCGACTACTGGGTCAAGCTGGTCGTCGAGGGCTCCTCGCCCCAGTGGGCTACTTTCACCTGGTACGAGGCGGGCGCACACCTGGGCGCGGGCGTCGCAGGCATCCTCTACGACGCGACCTGCAACGGCTACTTCCAGAACTATCCGGAGGGCGCCTCGGCTCAAGCGGGCAACCTGGCCTGGCATCCGGGCGTCGTGCCGGACGGTATGGGCCTGACTGAGAATGACATCAAGTCCAACGTATGGGTGTGGTCGATGGGCATGAACGTCAACTCCGACAACAAGGGCGCGGCGTGGCTCTTCCTCCAGTACTTCACCAGCCCCGAGTTCATGCTGTTCTCCGGCACCGAGGGCGCTTGCGCCGACAGCCCGCGCGTTTCGGTCGCCGATTCCGAAGCCTATGTCTCTGTCGTCGGCAAGTCGACCGGCTACCTCGAAGCGCTGGCGGTGCTGCTCCCCAAGGCCACCATCCAGTTCACGCCCCAGCCTTACTTCTTCGAGACCACGACCGAGTGGGCCGCCACCTTGCAAGACTTGGTCGAAGCCTACCGCACGACCGGCTCCTGTGACACGGCCGGCGCGATGAAGGCGCTCAAGGCCAAGCTGGACATCGCGGTGGAGGACATCCAAGTAGGCTAACTCATCGCCGTCAATCCGCATGCCGTCGGGGAGCGGCCGCAGGCGCTCCGCTCCCCGACTCAGGACGCTTCCCAAGGCATCAGGAGGGAGTTGAAACCAAATGGCTACCCAGAATGTTCCCGGAGCCGGGCAATCCGCGTCGCCATCGCGGGAGCTGAATACCGTACCGTTCAAAACGCGTCTCAGGCCCTACCTGATCGTCGCGCCTGCGCTGCTGATTACAATCGGCATTCTGATCCCGTTCGCGATGGCCATCTACTTCTCGCTGACCGGGTATACCTTCCGCCAGCCGATCGCCAATTTTGTCGGCCTGCGCAACTGGATCCGCATGTTTCAGGACGACCAGTTCTGGAACGGAGTGGGGGTGACCATCCGGTACGCGTTCTGGTCCACGCTGGTGGAGATGCTGCTGGGCCTGGGCATCGCGATGCTGCTCGACACCATCAACAACCGTTTTTCGCGCGTCATGCGGGTAGCGCTGATCTTCCCGCTGATGGTCGCGCCGGTCATTGCCACCATCATCTGGCAGTTGATGCTCTCCAGTTCCGTGGGCATCATCGAGAAGTTTCTGAACCTGTTTGGCCTGTACGGCATGCAATGGGGCGCATCCCAGCGCACCGCCATGATGACCGTCGTCATGATCGACGTATGGGTCAACTGCCCGTTCGTCATCATCCTGATTCTCGCCGGCATCCAGTCGTTGCCCAAATCCCCGTTTGAATCGGCCAAGATCGACGGCGGCAGCGCCTGGTTCAACTTCAAAACGCTCACGCTCCCGATGCTCAAGCCGTGCATCCTGATCGCGCTTTTGTTCCGGCTGATGGCGGCGCTGCAGGAGTTTGGCATCATCTTCGCGCTGACCAAGGGCGGTCCGGGGGACACGCTTATGTCACTGTCGGTCACCGCCTACACCCGCGGCTACATGTACCAGAAGTTCTCGAGCGCGCTGCCGTTCATTCTGGTGCTCTGGTTCATCGTCAACATCATCGCGAAGCAGATCGTCAAGGCTTGGCGCAAGTCGCAGTATCAGGCCTCCGGCAAGGAACTGGAGGAAAAACCCAAGCGCGCCTTCGCGCGCTTTCGGAAAGGAGAGAGCGCATGACCGCCCAAAAAAGACTCTACGCGGCGCTCAAGAACGGCGCGCTGGTGATCTATGCGATTTTCGCGCTGTTTCCGCTTTTGTGGATGCTGATCCTGACCTTCAAATCGGACGCCGAGATGCTGACCACCACCTTTGTGTTTACGCCCACACTGGTCAACTATGAAGAAGTCTTCCTTAAGTCAGACTACTTCCGCTACATCCGCGATTCGATCATCGTATCGGGCGGCGCGGTGCTGGTGTCGGTGCTGGCCGGCGTGCCGGCGGCCTACGCCTTCGCGCGCTACAACTTCAAAAAAAAGGAAGACATCGCCTTCCAGATTCTGTCCTTCAAGTTCGCGCCGGAAATCCTGGTGGTGCTGCCTCTGTACATGATCTATCAGCATCTGGGCCTCTACGATTCCTACTTCGGCCTGATCTGGGTATACCAGCTGATCTCCATGCCGCTGATCATCTGGGTGGTGCGCGGGTACTTTGAGGACATCTCGGTCGAGATCGAACATGCGGCCCAGGTGGACGGCTACACCTGGTGGCAGATCTTCCTCAAGATCCTGCTGCCGCTGATCAAGCCCGGCCTGGTGGCGGCGGCGCTTCTGTGCTTTATCTTCGCGTGGAACAGCTTTACCTTCCCGCTGCTGCTGGCGGGCATGCAGGTGGAGCCGATCACCGTGGCGGCGACCAAGTACCTGGCCCAGGCCACCGTCCACTACGGGCAGATGGCGGTGGCGGCCACGTTCTCGGCGCTTCCGGCGATCATCTTCGCGATTATCATCCAGAAGCACCTGGTTCGCGGCCTGAGTTTTGGTGCAGTGAAGGGGTAGGTGGCATATGGCAAAGATCGAACTGATCGGCGTGACCAAGCGCTTTGGCAAGCTGACCGCGCTCAAGGATGTCACGCTGACCATTGAGAACAAGGAGTTTTTCGTGTTGTTCGGCCCGGCGGGCGCGGGCAAGACCACCATTTTGAACAACATCGCCGGCATTCAGGTGCCCACCGAGGGCATGATCAAGATCGACGGAGCCGTGGTCAATCAGCTGGACCCGTCCGAGCGCAACGTGGCGATGGTGTTTGAAAACTACGCGCTCTACCCGCACATGTCCGTGTACGACAACATCGCCTCGCCGCTGCGCAGTCCCCGCTACCGCAAGGATGAGGACTATATCCGGGATGCCGTACACCGCGTATCCAAGCTGATGAAGATCGACATGCTGCTCGAGCGCCTGCCCAGTCAGCTGTCCAACGGTCAGCGGCAGCGGGTGGCGCTGGGTCGGGCGCTGGTGCGCACGCCCAACGTGTTCCTGATGGACGAGCCGCTGGCGCATTTGGACGCCAAGCTGCGAAACCTGATGCGCAGCGAGCTCAAGGAGATGCAGCACAGCTTCGAGACCACCTCGATCTACGTCACCCACGACTTCATGGAAGCCATGAGCCTGGGCGACCGCATCGCCATCATCAACCAGGGCGAGATTATCCAGGTAGGGACCGGCGACGAGGTGTATTACATGCCGGCGAACGAGTTCGTCGCGCAGTTGATGGGCGACCCGGAAATCAACCTGCTTGAATGCGAACTGATGCGCTCTGGTGAGGGCTATGCCCTCAAATGGGCGGAAGCTCCGAACAAAATCCTCGCGCTGCCCGCCGACCGGGTGATGGACGACCGCTTTGACGCGCTTGGGTGCGGCGACGTGCACATGGGGCTGCGCCCGCAGAACATCCACTACCACTTCGAGCCAGTCGAGGGGGCGATTCCGGGCACGGTTTACAGCTTCGAGGCCATCGGCAACAAGTCGGTGCTGATCGCCAAGATCGGGGGCCAGTTGGTTCGGATGATCGCGCCCAACGGGCTCAAGGTCCGCCTGGATCAGGATGTATACGTCACCTTTGAAATCGAACGGGCCATGTTCTTCGACGCCCTGAACACGAACTATATCGGGCGCTATGACGAGGCATCTGTGCGCGAGTTTACCACGCACAGCGCAAAGGAGGCGTAATGCATGGCCAAGCTGACGCTCAAAAACCTGTTCAAACGGTACGAAAACAGCGGTCGAAAGAGGCGCATCCTCAATAGCTTCGCGGTCAACGACCTGACGCTTGACTGCTATGACGGCGAATTCATCGCGATGCTGGGGCCGTCCGGCTGCGGCAAGACCACGACGCTGCGCATGATCGCGGGCCTGGAGGACATCACCCAAGGGGAGATCTTCATCGGCGACCGGCTGGTCAACCATGTGCATCCCAAGGATCGGCGCATCGGGCTGGCGTTTGAGGACTACGCGCTGTATCCGCCGCTCACGGTGTATGAGAACATCGCCTTCAACCTGCGAGCCAAAGGGGTGCGGCAGGACGAAATCGACCGGCGGGTGCGCGAGATTGCGTCGCTGCTCAAGGTAGAGGACCTGCTGACCATGATGCCGGTCAAGCTGTCCGGCGGGCAAAAGCAGCGGGTCAACATCGCCCGCGCCATCGTACGGCGGCCGGAGCTGTTGCTGATGGACGAGCCGCTCTCCCACCTGGACGGCAAGATGCGCCAAGCGATGCGCACCGAGATCAAGCGGCTTCATAACGAGATCCAGTGTACGTCGGTCTATGTGACGCACGACCAACTGGAAGCCATGAGCCTGGCCGACCGCATCGCCATAATTGACTTGGGCGTGCTGCAGCAGTTCGGTACCCCGATCGAGGTCTACGACGATCCGGCTAACGAGTTTGTCGCCGCGTTCATCGGCGAACCCCCGATGAACATCCTGAGGACCCGCATCATCAAGTATGATGGAGATTTTTATTTCACCTTTGCCGGCAGCGATCTGCGCATCGTGGTGCCGCGCCGTTACTACGACAAGCTGCACGACGGCTACGAGGTCAAGATGGGCGTGCGCCCGATGGACCTGTATATCGGTGCGGAGGACTCCAAGGGCACGCCGGAGCGCGTCGCCATGTACGAAAACCTGGGCGACGAGGGCCGCGTGGGCGTGCGCGTAGGCGACGACTTGCTGATGCTGATCATCACCGACGAGCGGCGCTTCCGCCGGGGCGACATCGTGCGGCTGACGGTCAACGGTGAAAAGACGCATCTATTCGACGTGGAATCGGGCGAGCGAATCCGCGCGGCCAATTAGCGCGGCGAGGAGAATAGAGGAGGAGAAGACAATGGAACTTCCGAAGACCATGCGGGCATTGGTGGCGTATGCGCCGGGCGACTACCGGCTGGTGACCGACTTCCCCGTGCCGCGCGCGACCGGCAAGGACCTGATCGTCAAGGTCGAGGGCTGCGGCGTCTGCGCCGGCGACCTCAAGTCATACCATGGCGCGCCCTCCTTCTGGGGCGGCGACGGATCCCCCTCCTACGTCAAGCCGCCGGTCATCCCCGGCCACGAGTTCTGCGGCACGGTCGTGGAAGTGGGCGAGGGCATGGAGGGCTTCGCGGTAGGCGACCATGTGGTGTCCGAGCAGATCGTGCCCTGCTGGGAATGCAAGTTCTGTAAGAGCGGCCGCTACTGGATGTGCCAGAAGCACGACCTCTACGGCTTCCAGAACAATGTCAACGGCGGCATGGCCGAATACATGCGCTTTCCGCCCGAGGCCCTCGTCTATAAAATCCCGGCCGACATGCCGGTCGAGCAGGCGCTGCTGGTCGAACCGTACGCCTGTTCCAAGCATTGCGTCGACCGCGCGCAGATCACCAATGAGGACATGGTGGTGCTGTCGGGCGCGGGCACGCTGGGGCTGGGCATGGTGGGCGCGATCAAGAAGCGCAACCCGGCCAAGCTGATCGTGCTCGACATGAACGACGTCCGGCTCGAGAAGGCGAAGGCCTTCGGCGCGGACCTGGTGATGAACCCGGGCAAGCAGGACGTGGTCAAGGAGATCGTAGCGATGACCGAGGGCTACGGCTGCGACATCTACATCGAGGCGACCGGCCACCCGTCGAGCGTCCAGCAGGGGCTGGAGATGATCCGCAAGATGGGGCGCTTCGTCGAGTTCTCGGTGTTCAAGGATCTGGTGACCGTGGACTGGTCGATCATCTCCGACCGCAAGGAGCTGGACCTGCTTGGCGCGCACCTGTCGCCCTACTCCTACGACTGGGTGATCAAGTGGATTTCGGACGGCAGTCTGCCCACCGAGGGCGTGGTCAGCCACAAGTTTGCGCTCGAGGACTGGGTGCGCGCATTTGAGTACGCCGCGACCGGCAAGGACAACTCGTTCAAGGTGGCGCTCATCCCCGGCATGTAAGGAGTTGATACACAAATGGGAAGGATCGCGATCGGCTGCGACGAGGCGGCCTGCGCGTTTCGTGACGCCGTCAAGGCGCTGCTGCTCAAGAAGGGCCTTGAGGTGGAGGATTTCGGCACATTTGACGACCGGCCGGTGCTCTACCCAGACATCGCGGTGGCAGTGTCCGAGGCGGTCGCCCGCGGGACGTTCGAGCGCGGCATCCTGATCTGCGGCACCGGCATCGGCATGGCGATCACCGCCAACAAGGTGGCCGGTATCCGGGCGGCCGTCTGCCACGACCCGTTCTCCACCGCGCGCTCCAGAAAATCCAACGACGCCCAGATCATGTGCATGGGCGCGCGCGTCATCGCGCCGCAATTGGGGTGCATGCTGGTGGAACAGTGGCTGGAATGCGAATTTGAGGGCGGCGGCTCCGCCGACAAGGTAGACCGGATCAAGGCGTACGAATCAGGCCGCGGCGGCGCGGCGCCCGTATAAGCGTAAAAAGGCGGGAGGATCCTATGCAACGCATCATCAACAACCCCGACCTGGTGGTCGAGGACATGCTCAGGGGGTTCGTCAAGGCACACCCCCAGTTGGTCAGGGCAACCGATAATCCGCGCGTGATCGCCAGCGCCTTTGCGAAGGCGCCCGGCAAGGTGGGCATCGTGACCGGCGGAGGCTCGGGCCACAAGCCGGCGTTCATCGGCTATGTGGGCAAGCACATGGTGGATGCGGCCGCCGTGGGCGAGGTGTTTTCCTCGCCCACCGCCAAGGCCTTCTACGACGCGTTCGTGGAGGCCGACGCGGGCGCGGGCGTGGCCTGCCTGTACGGCAACTACGCAGGCGACAACATGAACGTCAAGATGGCCGCCAAGCTGGCGGACGACGACGACATCCAGGTCAAGACGGTGATCGCCAACGACGACGTGGCCTCCGCGCCCAAGGATCAGCCGATGAAGCGGCGCGGCGTGGCGGGTGAGGTGCTGATGTGGAAGGTGGGCGGCGCGAAGGCCGCAACCGGCGCGAGCCTTGACGAGGTCATCGCCTGCGCGCAGAAGGCCATCGACAACACCCGCTCGATCGGCATCGGTCTTACCCCCTGCACCATCCCGGCGGTGGGACACCCCAATTTTACGATCGAGCCGGGCACGATGGAGGTGGGCATCGGCCACCACGGCGAGCCGGGCGTCGAGGTGTGTGCGATCAAGACCGCCGACGAGATGGCCGAGATGATGGTCGAGGCGGTGGCAAGCGACATGCCCTTCGTCTCGGGCGACGAGCTGGCGGTGGTGGTGTCGGGCCTGGGCGCGACGCCGGTAATGGAGCTGTACATCCTCTACGACAAGATCGAGCGGCTGCTCGCCGCAAGGGGGATTTCGGTCTACCGGCCCTTCGTGGGCAACTATTTTACGTCGCTTGAGATGATGGGCGCCACCTTCACCGCAATGAAGCTGGACGACGAGCTCAAGGAAATGCTCGACATGCCGGCCCAGTCGATGGGCCTGACAGTCTGCTGAAGGGGGACGCGCATGACAGGGTTTTGCGAAAAGGACGGCAAGGACATCGTCTCTTCGATGATCCGGGTGATTCAGGAGAACAAGGCGTACCTGTCGGACATCGACGGGTTGATCGGCGACGGCGACCACGGTGTCAACATGAACAAGGGGTTTACCCTGTGTGAGGCGCGCATCGCGGGGGCGGAGATGGGCCTTTCCGAAGCGCTCAAGACGCTCGGGCGGGTGCTGATGATGGAGATCGGCGGCTCGATGGGGCCGCTGTACGGCACCATGTTCGCCGAGATGGCGCGCGCGTGCAAGCGGACCGACCGGATCGACCGGGCGGTGTTCGGGTCCATGCTGGCCGCGGCGCTCGCCGGCCTTGCGGAACTGGGTGGCGCGCAGGTGGGCGACAAGACGCTGATGGACGTGCTGGTTCCGGCCGAAACCGCCTACCGCGAGGCGCTCGCCGAGGACCGGGACTTCGCGGACTGCCTGACCGCCATGCAGACCGCCGCCGAGGCGGGCTGGCTGTCCACCAAGGACATGGTGGCCAGGATCGGCCGCGCCAGCCGGCTGGGGGAGCGTTCCCGCGGCGTGCTGGATGCGGGCGCGACCAGTTGCCATCTGTTGCTGACCGCGATGGCCGACGGCATCCGGACGCATCTGGACGACAACTGATCCACGCCGGAGCCGCCCGTCGGGCAGCCCCAGACGGAGAACGCGATAAAGCCGCCGGCTCAAACCCGGTGGCTTTATCGCGCCCTGCCAGCCGATCTCGCTGTTGTCACTCGTAATACCAAGCCGCGCGCGCCTCCTCGGACGGGGGCGCGTAGTCGTCTTGGCCGTCGGCGACGCGGCGGTCGACGTAGTCCGAAAGGTCCTTCACGCGCGCGAATTCGCAGACGCGCTCGTCGTCGATTGTGATGCGGAACCGGCGCTCGCACCCGACGATCAGCTGCGCCAGGCTGATCGCGTCCACGGCGCGCCACAGCCTCGTCGTAGGCCCGATCAGCTCCTCGTCCACGCCCTGAATCTCCGCCAGCATGCGGCGGATCGCCTGATCGCTCACGCCTTTGCCCCCTCTTTGTCCAGCGAATACAGATTCAGCCGGTGCAGCGCGCGGGTGCAAGCCACGTACAGCAGCCGCTTCTCCCCCGCGCGCTCGTATCGGCCGGCGTCCAGCACCAGCACCGCGTCGAACTCCAGCCCCTTCGACAGCGCCAGCGGAATCACGAACGCACCCGCCGTCTCGCCCGCGTCCTCGGCGTCGATCAGCTTGACCTCGGGCACGCCCGAGAGCCGCGCATGCCACGCGCGGGCGCCCAACGCCGTGCGGGCGATCAGCGCGATCGACTGAAAACCCCTTGAGCGGCACAGCGCGATTTCCTCCGCAATCTGATCGATCAGCCCGGCCTCGCTGCGCGCCATGTGCTCGCCCGGCGCGTCGCCGCTGCGGTTGAAGCATTCGATGCCGCTCGGATCGCTCAGGAATCTTAGGCTGAATTGCAAAATCTCGCGCGTCATGCGAAAGCTCTTGTTGAGATCGACGAGCAAAACACTCTTGCGGTTCAGCGCGCGGGCGATCTCGTCGTACAGCGCCCGACTGAGCGGCCGGTCGAGCGCCTGGTTCACGTCGCCCAGCACCGTAAAGCGCGCGTCGGGGAACAACCGCCCCAGCACCGCAAACTGCAGCGCGTCCAAGTCCTGCGCCTCGTCCACGACCACCTGCCGGATGCGCGAGCTCGGGGGCGCGCCCTCGGTGAGCAGCTTCAGATAGGCGATCGCCGCCGCATCCTCGAGCGGCAGCACCGCTTTGGCCAGCGCGCGGCGCGTATAGGCCAGGATATCCGCGAGGTCGTCCGGCGCATCGTCGCCCAGCAGGCGGCGCACCGCGCGCTCGTCCGACATCAGCCGCGCGTAGAGCGCGCGGTGGTCGAGCCTCGTAAACCGCCGGATGCGCTGCGCCAAAATCGCGCATTCGAGGATCGAGTACGCCCGCGCGCAGGCGTCGATTTCGAGCGTGTGCCCGCCCGCGCGGCGCGCGCAGTCGGCCAGTTTCTCCATGCGCGCGCACCTGCGTTCTCGAATGCCGGCCCACAGCGAGCGCTCCATGCGCGCAAGCCGCGCGCCCAGCCCCAGCGCGTCGCCTTCGGCCAGCATCCGCGCCTTGAGTTGATGCCGGGTGGCAACCACGCGACCGGCGTAATACACGTCCTCGAATGGAATCCATCGGCGTGGCAGCTCGCGCACAAACCGGTCGAGCGCCCGCACGAACGCGGGCGAGGCCTTGAGCGCCGCGCCTTTTCCGCCGCTCACCCGCTCCAGCCGCTCGAGGCCCCCTTCGACCGGCGCGCCGCCGAGCGCGGCGGACAGCAACCATCCCATCGTGCGCGTGGCGACGCTCTGCTCGCCGAGTTCCGGCAGCACCCGCTGGATGTAGCGCTCAAACAGCGCGTTCGGCGACAGGATCAGGATGTCGCCGGCGGACAGCGGCTTTTCGCCGTTTTGATACATCAGGTAGGCCACGCGGTGCAGCGCGATGGACGACTTGCCGCTGCCCGCGACGCCCTGCACCATGAGCAGGTCGTGCCGCGCGTCGCGGATCGCCTCGTCCTGGTCGCGCTGGATGGTCTCAACGATCGCGCGCATGCGTGGCGACGCATTCTGCGAAAGCATCTCGCGCAAAAACCGATCCTGCACGTAGGCGTCGGCGTCGAAAAAGTACTCGAGCTGTCCGCGCCGGATCTCGTACTGGCGCTTGCGCGTCACCGTGCCGGAGATTACCCCGCCCGGCGCGTCGTACCGCGCCTTCCCGACGCCGAAGCGGTAGAACACCGAGGCGATCGGCGCGCGCCAGTCGTGCACGACGATGTCGCGCCCGCCCTCATCCCTGAGCGTCGCGCGCCCGATGTAGACCTGCTCGGCGTCGCCGCCGTCGTCAAACGTGAAATCGACGCGCGCGAAGTAGGGCGCGTCCAGCATGCCGGCGAGCGCTTGCGCGCGCTGCGCGCGCATCGCGCGCGTCTTTTCGTCAACCGCAATGGCCTGCGCGTATTGGTTGAGGTTGACAAGCGCTTCAAAACCGTCCGCCGACCACAGGCTGGCGGGGCGCTCCTCGGCCTGCTCGCGCAGCTCTCGGCGCGACTCGGAAAGCGCCGTGTTCTGCCCCGCCTGCGCGCGCTCAAACGTTTGAAGCTGCTCTCGCACGATGGCAAGCGTCCGGGCAAGCCGCGCCCGTTCCGCCTCCATCTCATGCGCCCGTATCTCCACCTGCGCACCCCCTCGATTGTGGTAGTGGCTAGGATACCACGATCGCGGCCAAAAGAACAGTCTTGTCATTTTTCTTCGTTTGCGGTATAATAAAGGTGCAGAAAAGAAGGGCGCGCCGACGGTCGCGCTCTTCTTCATTCGCGGTCATTGCACATCAAGCCGAGGCGGGGTTGCAGCATCGGAAAAGACGCTGCAACCCCTTCGCAATCCGCCACGGTCTCCTACTTGCTCAACTCGATCCCCCCGCGCAGCGCGTCGGCGTCGATCGCGCCCTGCACGCCGGTCACCACGTAACCCTCGGCATCGAGGAACAGGGTGGTGGGGATCGACATGATGCCGTAGGTCATGCCGGCCTCCTGGGTGGTGTCGTAGTACACCGGGAAGGTGAAGCCCTGGTCGGCGACGTACTTCGCGCCCTTCTGCATGGTCTCGCGCTCCCCGTCCACCAGGTCCACCATCATGAAGTGGACGTCGTCCTTCACGTCCTGATAGACGTCGTTGAACTCCGGCATCTCGCCCTTGCAGGGCGGGCACCAACTGGCCCAGAAGTTGATGACCACCGGCTTGCCCAGCATGTCGGACAGCTTGACTTCGTTGCCGTCTTTGTCGAGCACCGTAAAGTCGGGCGCCTTCCTGCGCTGCTTGCCGGGTGTGGGCGAGGGCTCGGCCGTCTGCGCCTCGGGTGTGGGTTCCGCAGCCGCGGCGGGCTCGGTCGGCGCTTCGGCGGGCTCGGGCGTGGCCTGTTCGGCCTCGTTCAGCGCGAGGTCGAGGCTGCCTTCGGGCTTCACCCGCTCGCCCAGCCGGTTGTAGGCAAGGACGGCCACGGCGATAAACAGCGCGAACGCCGCCACGAGCAGCACGGTCTTTGTCTTTTTATTCATAAATGACACCCTCCTCTAAAACGTCAGCATTGAGAGAAACTTGCCCATGTGGCCGGTGGCCATCAGGATACCGATCGCAACGAGCAGCGCGCCGGACACCATGTTGATGACCTTATAATGCCGCTTGATGAAGTTGAAGGCCCCCTTGAGCCGGTCGATCAGAAGCGCGCTCGCGATGAACGGAATGCCCAGCCCCAGCGAAAAGGCCGTCAGCATGACGACGCCCTTGAGCCATGATCCGGCCTGCGAGGCCAGCAGCAGCGCCGAGCCCAGGAACGCGCCCACGCAGGGCGTCCAGCCGACCGCGAACACCATGCCGAACAGTGCCGATGAGAAAAACCCCAGATTCCCGACCTCGGCGTCCGGCCCGCTCGAGCGGTTCAGAAAACCGATCTTCAGGATGCCCATGAAGTTGAGCCCGAACACGATCACGATCAGGCCGGTGATGAGGTTCAGGGTTTGGACGTGCTCGCGCATCAGCCGCCCGATGCTGCCCGCGAACGCGCCCATCGCGACGAACACCACGGTGAACCCCAGCACGAATCCGATCGCATTGATTAGCGTCTTGCGCCGATCCTCGCCGCTCGCCGCGAAATAGGAGATGTAGATCGGCAGCATCGGCAGGATGCAGGGCGAGATGAAGGTGATGATGCCTTCGAGAAACAAAATCAAGTATTGCATGCGAGTGCTCCCTTCTTATGGGCCGATTCTAAACAGCTCGGACCAGCCCGGCCGCTCGGGCAAGTCAGCTGGAGCTGGAGCCGCGCCCGTAGGACACCTTGCGGCTCTCGCCGTCCGCGCCCGTCCGCCGATACAGCCGGCGGGGATGCCCCGGTGCCCTTTCTTCCCGTGCGCGCCTCCTTGGCCTTTTCATCAGCGTCCGAGAACGCCCCATGAGTATATGTACCCACATAATCTCTGCAAAATCAGGCATCATGCTATTATGTGAACAAAAATGACGGAGGAGTGCTCCATGGACGCTACCGCGGCCATGCGGCCCATCATCGGCGGCATGACGCGCACTAACCGCCGGCAACGAACCGACGCCCGTCGGCGCAGGCGGCGTCCAGCCGTAGATCACGTCCTTGGCGTTGTCATCGAGCAGTTGACCTCGATGCCCTGCCCCCGCAGATAGTCCGCGCCCCAGTCGTACATCCCCTGCAGGACCGGGCGGATGCTGCGCCCAAGCTCGGTCAGCGTGTACTCCACCTTGGGCGGAACGACCGGGTACACCGTGCGCACGACCATGCGCTGCGCCTCGAGTTCGCGCAGGTGCTGGGTCAGCATCTTGGGCGTGGCCTTCGGGATCAGTCTGCGCAGCTCGCCGAAGCGCAGCGTGGCGTCGGTCAGGTGCCACAGGATCAGCGCCTTGTATTTGCCGCCGATCATGTCGAGCGCGGCGTCCACCGGGCAGTTCACGGCCTGTTCGTCCATGTGTTCGTCCTCCCTCGGTATCTTTTGAGGTACTATAGCACATTTATGTGCGTACTTGAATTATCCTCCGTTTAAGTTAGAATGATCGTGGACATGGTTAGGATGACTGTGAACGTGGTCGGCGTGTGCCAGCCGCAAAACATCTGGGAAGGAGCCTCTTTCTATGGAACAAATCACCCTCAACATCGGCGGCATGACCTGCGCGGCCTGCGCCCAACGGGTCGAGAAGACGCTTGCGAAGCTTAAGGGCGTCGACAGCGCGTCGGTCAACTTCGCCACCGAAAAAGCGACCGTGGTCTTTCAGCCCGGCGTCACGCGGCTGTCCGACCTGCGCGCGGCGATCGAGCAGGCGGGCTACCAGGCGCTCGAGGTCAAACAGGAACGCGCTTCAGACGAGGACCGCGTGCGCAAGCAGCGCGATATCCGCACCCTGTGGACCAGATTCACCATCTCGGCGGTGTTCTCGCTGCCGCTGTTGTACATCGCGATGGCGCCGATGATCGGCTTCGTGCGGCTGCCCTTCCCGGCGTGGCTCGACCCGATGCGATACCCGCTCAGGTACGCGCTGGCGGAATTGCTGCTGGTCATCCCGTCGCTCGCCGTGGGCCATCGGTTCTACACGGTCGGCTTCAAGGCGCTGTTCTCGCGCAGCCCCAACATGGACTCGCTGATCGCCGTCGGCACCACCGCCGCCGTCGTTTACAGCATGTACAGCACCTCCCGGATCGCCTATGGCCACTTCCACGCGGTAGACATGCTGTACTACGAGACGGCGGGCATCATCATCACGCTGATCCTGCTCGGCAAGTCGCTCGAAGCGGTTTCCAAGGGCCGCACCAGCGAAGCCATCAAGAAGCTGATGGGGCTGGCTCCCAAGACCGCGATCATCGTGGAGGACGGCGCGGAGCGCGAGATTGCGATCGATGAGGTCGCGATCGGCGATGTGCTGGTTGTAAAGCCGGGTTCGAAGATTCCGGTGGACGGTACCGTGCTGTCGGGCCACACCGCCATCGACGAGTCGATGCTGACCGGCGAGAGCATGCCGGTCGACAAGCAGGCGGGCGATAAGGTATACGCCGCCTCGCTCAATACCACGGGTCGGGTGACCTTCCGCGCCGAGAAGGTGGGCGGCGACACGGCGCTGGCTCAGATCATCAAGCTGGTCGAGGACGCGCAGGGCTCGAAAGCCCCGATCGCCCAGATGGCCGACGTCGTGTCCGGCTACTTCGTGCCGATCGTGATCGCGATCGCGATCCTCGCGGGCGTTGCCTGGTACTTCGGCACGGGCGGCGACGTGAAGTTCGCGCTGACGATCTTCATCTCGGTGCTGGTCATCGCCTGCCCCTGCGCGCTGGGCCTGGCCACGCCGACCGCCATCCTGGTGGGCACCGGCAAGGGCGCGGAGCATGGCATCCTTATCAAGGGCGGCGAGGCGCTCGAGATCGCGCACAAAATTGATACGGTCGTGTTCGACAAGACCGGTACGATCACCGAGGGCAAGCCGACCGTCACCGACGTTAAGCCGGCCCCCGGCTTCGAGCGAGACGAACTGCTCGGGCTCACCGCCTCCGCCGAGCAGGGCTCCGAGCATCCGCTGGGCCAGGCGATTGTGGCGGACGCGCAAAACAAGGGGATGGCCCTTCAGCCGGTCGAGGACTTCTCGTCGATCACCGGCCGCGGCATCGAGGCCAAGATCGACGGCCGGGCCGTGCTGGTGGGCAACCGCGCGCTGATGGTCGAGCGGGGCATCGCGCTTGCGGCGCTCGAAGAGGCCGAAGGCCGCCTCGCCGAAGAGGGCAAGACGCCCATGTACGTGGCGGTTGACTTAAGCCTCGCGGGCATTGTGGCGGTGGCCGACGTGGTCAAGCCAAGCAGCCGGAATGCCATCGACAGCCTGCACCGGATGGGCATCCGGGTGGCCATGATTACCGGCGACAACGCGAAGACCGCCGCCGCCATTGCGCGGCAGGTGGGCATCGACCGCGTGCTCTCCGAGGTGCTGCCGCAGGACAAGTCGAACGAAGTTGTGAAGCTGCAGGCTGAGGGCCGCAAGGTGGCCATGGTGGGCGACGGCATCAACGACGCGCCCGCGCTGGCGCAGGCCGACATCGGCATTGCGATCGGCTCGGGCACCGACGTGGCGATGGAGAGCGCCGACATCGTGCTGATGCGCTCCGACCTGACGGATGTGCCCACGGCGATCGAGCTGAGCCGCCGCACGATCCGCAACATCAAGCAGAACCTGTTCTGGGCGTTCGGCTACAATGTGATCGGCATTCCGATCGCGGCAGGGCTCCTGCACCTGTTCGGCGGGCCGCTGCTCAACCCCATGTTTGCCGCGGCGGCGATGTCGCTGAGTTCGGTGTCGGTGCTGACCAACGCGCTTAGGCTCAAGCGGTTTGTACCCGGCGCGCGCAAAGGCAAGGCGAATTAGGGCAACACCGCACAAAGAACGTAGACGCAGAGGGATTTGCGCGGCGTCGCCCTCAATCAAAATGCCGCGTGAATATCTCATCCTCGCTGAGCAGTTGCTCGATCGTGTCAAAGCCGAGGCGCTTGAGCAACTCCATCACATAGGGATTCTCGGCCGGCGTCCGGTACAGCGCCCGGTCGCCGTAGACCTCGACCGCCGCGCGGCCCGCCTCCATCGGCGCGATCGCGCGCGGACCGCCCACGCAGCCGCCCACACAGCCCATGCCCTCGTAGAAGTTACCGCGGCCGTTGCCGGCCAGGATGTCGCCGATCATCGCCTTGAGCGCGGGCACGCCGTCGGCCTGCCTGGTTTTGACCGTGATCGGGCGATCGGGGTTCAGGCGCGCGACCGTCTCTCGCACCGCCTCGCTGACGCCGCCCACGCGCGCGTAGATGCGCCCGGCGCGCGAGGAATGATCCTTGTCGCTCTCCCCCATCGCGGCCGGGTCGATGCCCAACAGCTCAAAGATCGACTGTACCTCGTTGAACGTGAGCACATAATCCACCGCACCGGCCAGGTCCTTCTCGCGCGCCTCGGCCTTCTTGGCCAGGCACGGCCCGATGAACACCGTCAGCGCGTCCGGGTAGAGCGCCTTGATCGTGCGCGCGCAGGCCACCATCGGGGAGACCGAGCCGGGCACGTGGGGCATGAGCTCCTTGTAGATTTTGCGGATCATGGCGATCCACATCGGACAGCAGCAGCTGGTTAGCTGGTAGTCCGACTCTTTGACGATGTTTTTGTCGAACTCCAACGCCTCCTTGAGCGTCAGGATGTCGGCGAACAGCGCCACCTCGATCATGCCGTCGAAACCCACGGCCTTGAGCGCGGTGCGCAGCTTGCCGGGCGTGACGCTCGCTTGGAACTGGCCGAGAAACGCCGGGGCGATCAGTGCGTAACTCAGGCCCTTGCCGGCGCGCACCGCCTTGAGCGCGGGCAGGATGTCGGTGCTGGCGGCCAATTTGTCCTTGGCGCAGCCCCGGATGCACTCCGAGCAGCCCACGCACAGCGCGGGGTCGATCTCGATGTTTTTGTCCCCGCCCACGCGCATCGCCCCGAACGGGCAGCGCGCGGCGCAGGCTGCGCGCTCCTCATGCGGGCAGTCGCAGGCGCCTTCTCGGATCACCAGCGGATGCTTGTGCGGATGCAGCAGGCAGTCCAGGTGATAGGGATCGTACTCAAGGCTCGCTTTATCGAGCGCCTCCGGGTCGTCCGACAGCGCCAGTTTTACAGCCCGGTCGTACAGCTCGGCAAATGTCTTCATGCGATTTCTCCTTGTCGTTCACGTTCGATCATGTCTATAAAGGCCTCGGCCAGGCGGGGCTCAAACCGCGCGCCGATCTGCTCGCGCATGTAGGCGAGCACCCGGGCTTGGGCCTGGGCATCGCCGCCCGCCTCCCACAGCCGGCGCTCGTACACTTCGCAAATGGCGAGGATGCGCGCATTGAGCGGAATCTCCTCCCCCACAAGTCCCTTGGGGAAGCCCGACCCGTTCCAGTGCTCGTGATGCGCCAGCACCGCCGGGGCCAGGTCGATCGTGTCGTCGAAGGTGCTCAGCAGCCGGTAGCCGACGATCGGGTGACGGCGCATTTCGCTCAACTCCCGCTCGCTGAGTTCGCCCGCGCGGCACAGCGTCTCGCGGTCGAGCGTGATCTTGCCGATGTCGTGCAGCCGGCCGATTTCCCTGAGCTTGTGCAGTTCCTCGGGCGGCAGGTTGAGCGCGCGCCCGAGCGAAACACACAGGGCGCTCACCTGGTCGGCGTGGGCGCGCTCACGCGGGCTCTCCAAGTGCAGGGTGCGCAGGATCTCGCCGATCGTGGACGAACGCGCCTCGTCCCGCCCGAGCACCTTGTTGTTGTACATGACCTCCTCGGCCGTGCTCAGCACCCGGTCGACGTCTTCCTCGGCGGTCCGCTTGACGGCGACGCCCATCGAGATGCTGCCCTTGATCGCCTGAATGCGCTCCTTGGCAAACTCCTCCTTGGTTCGCGCGACGATGCCAAATGCCGTCGCCGCCTCGGTCTTGGGCAGCAGCAGCACAAATTCGTCGCCGCCCCAGCGCGCGACGATGTCGTCCGCCCGGCACACGCGCTTGAGCACCTGCGCGATGCGCTCCAGCAACGTGTCGCCGGCCGCGTGGCCGAAGATGTCGTTGGTCAGCTTGAGCCCGTTGACGTCGCCCATGATGACCGCCAGCGGCAGGTTGCGCGGGGTATCCAAGCGCCTGAGTTCCTCGTTGAAGAAGCGCCGGTTGTACAGCCCGGTCAGCGCGTCGTGGAAACTCAGGTATTCGATCCGCCTGCGCTGCTGCTTGCGGTGCGTCACGTCGCGGAAGACCATGACCACGCCCTCCACCTTGCCGTCCTCACCGTGTATGGGCGCGGCGCTGTCCTCGAGGTTGCAGCGCGTGCCCTGCCGGGAGACCAGCACCGCGTGGTTGGACAGCTCCTGCACCTCGCCCTTCGTAAGCGCCGCGGCGATCACATCGCTGATGTGCCTGCCTGCGTCCTCGTGCTCGATGGACAGCACGTCCCGGTAGTGATGTCCGACCGCTTCGGCGCTCGTCCAGCCGCTCAGCCGCTCGGCCACCGGATTGAGCATCTCGACGCGGCCCTCGCCGTCCACCACCAGCACGCCGTCGCCGATCGACACCAGCGTCTTCAGATAGCGGGCGCGCTCGAAGTTCATGCGCTCCTCGACCTCGCGCCGCCGGACGGCGTTCCACACGCCGTTCATCAAGATGGACAGCTCGGACACGTCCAGCTCGTCGTAGTCGGTCGTCTTCTGGCCCACGCCGACCACCGCGACAATCCGCTCATCGAAGATCACGGGCACCGCCGCAAAGCGCCGGCAGCGTGAGCAGTTCGAGGGGCAGCCCAGCCAGTTCGAATCGCGCGGGTACAGGTCGTTCAGGATCAGCGGCTTCCCGCCGCTCGCCACCTCGGCCCACACGCCGCCATCGTCCAGCGAAAATTCTGTCCGGGGTTGCCAGTCCTCATCCGCCCCCACCGGGCCGCCCGTCCAGCAGCCGTGCGAAAAGGCGCGCGCCGCATGGTTGTATCGGTAGATGTAGCCGCAGCCGCTGCCGGTCAGCTCCAGCGCCTCGCCCAGCGCGTAGCGCAGTTGCTCGTCCTCACTGTGGAAGCCGCGCACCATCACGTCGGCCAAAATCTCGTGGCGGCGGTACATCATCGCGCGGCACTTTTCCTCGGCGCGCTCGCGGGTCACATCGCGCGCAATCACGCCGATGCCCATGCATCCGTCGGGCATCGAGACCGGAAACTTAACGCTCGAAAACGACCGGCCGTCCCACTCGATCTCGTCGCGCACCGGGGCCCTGGTCTCGACGACCGCCACGTCGCTCCTGTTGCGCAGGTCGGCGAACGCCCTGGAGGACAACTCGTAGTCGTCGAGGCCGACGATCTCGTCGGCCGGCCGTCCGTACAGCTTCTCTACCCCGCCGTTGACAAACAGGTATTTCATTTCCTCATCCTTGAGGTACATGATATCGTCCGACGCCTCAAAAAAAGCGTTGCGCAGCGCGTCGACCGTCTCAAGCGTCCGGTACGCCCGCCTGATCTTGGCGCGACCGCGCAGCGTGACCACAAGGAGCGCCGCCATCAGCACGGTCAGAGCCCCGCCCACCCAGGCGAAGATGCGGGTGAGGCGCAACTGATCGGCCTCGAGCTCCGCCACATCGGTCTTGTCGTGCACGATGGCGAGCAGCGCGCCGCGGTTCTTATAGATGACCGGATAGGCGCTCATCTGCACGTCGATCTCCCGGCCCGAACTGTGCCGATGCTTGAGGCGGTAGTGATCGCGGCCCTGCTCTTGCGCCAACCGCATCTCGCCTTCCATCTGATCCAGGGGCGTCGCGACGATGTCGGCGTAGCGCAGCCTGCGCATCCCGATCTCGGAATAGCCGTAAAACACCGCCGCCGCGCGGTTGGCCCACAGGATTTCGCCGTCCTCGGGATCGACCATGAACATGACATCCCCGCGGTGGATGAACATCTCTGACAATTCGAGGGGCGCGGCGTTGGGCAACGATCGCACGGGGTAGGCGAAGACCTGAGCGGCACCACATAGGAGCGTCAGGCAGGCGGCAACAAGCGCGATCAGCCTTTTCATGGCACGCATCTCCTTCATTGTGCTAAGGTCCCCCGGATCATGTCTATGAACGCCCGCGAGAGCTGCGGGTCGAACTGCGTGCCCGCGTTGCGCTCGATCTCGGCGAGCGCGTCCTCGCTTTCCATCGCCCGCCGGTAGACGCGATGCTCGGTCATCGCGTCGTAGGCGTCAATGATCGACAGCATCCGGGAGAGCAGCGGAATCTGCTCGCCCGCAATGCCGTGCGGATAGCCGTCCCCGTCCCAGCGCTCATGGTGGCACAAAATGTAGTCGGCCACGTGCGACAGCTCCATGGTCGACGCCGCGATGCGGTAACCGATCTCGCTGTGTTTCTTCATCTGCGCCCACTCATCCTCGGTCAGCCGGCCGGGCTTGTTGAGGATGCGGTCGTCCACGCCTACCTTGCCGATGTCGTGCAGCATCGCGTACAGCTCCAGCTCATCCATCTCGCGCTGGCTGAGCCCCAGCGCTCGCCCGAGCCGCTTCGACAGGCTGACCAGCCGCTCGCCGTGGGTCTCGGTCTCGCGGCTGCGCGCCAGCATCGTGGCCATGACCGACGAGATGATCGAGTTGTGCGAACTGCGGCGCTCGAGCAGCTTATGGTAGGACATGTTTTCCTGTGCCGTCCTGACCACGTCGAAGAAGCCGGTGGACAGGTCCATGCGCGTGGCGCAGCCCACCGACAGGCTGAGCTCGCACTCCTTTTTGGGCAAGCCCGCGTTGCTCGCCGCCACCGCCTCGCGGATGCGCCGCTGAACCTGCTCGGCCTCGGCGGCATCCGTCCCCGGCATAATCAGCAGGAATTCGTCGCCGCCCGTGCGGATCAGCGCGTCGCCTTCGCGGCTCACGCCTTCGATCAGCCGAGCGGCGGTGACGATCAACTGGTTGCCCCGCTCAAGGCCAAACACCGCGTTGACCAGGTGCAGCCCGTCGATGTCGCACACGGCGACCGACAGCGGCAGGCAATCGTCCACGTCCATCGATCGGTGCATGCCCTCGTAGTAGTACCGGTTAAACAGGCCGGTCAGCGCGTCGTGCTCGCTCATGTACAGAATGCGCGCCTCGTTGTCCTTCTGGGCGGTGATGTCGATGACGATGCCCTCGAGCGCGGCGACCTCGCCCGCCTCGTCGAATATGCCCTGCCCCAGCTCGAGCACCCACTTGCGTTCGCCGACCGCGGTCTGTATCTGGTATTCCTGCCGGAAATTCTCCCGGATGGGCAGTACGCGCTGCCACTCGGACCAGATCCGCTCGCGGTGCTCGGGTACGATCAGGTCGTTAAAGGACAGCACGCGGTTTGAGATCAGCGCCTCGGGCGGGTAGCCGGTCAGCGCCTCGCAGCCCTCCGACACGAATTCCATCGTCCACGCCCGGTCGAGCCTACAGCGGTACGCCATCCCCGGCAGGTGCGACAACAGCACCGCCTTGCTGCGCTCGCTCTCGCGCAGCGCCTGGTTCGCCTGCTTGCGCGCGGTGATGTCCTCAATCAACGCCAGGAAACAGGCGTCCGACTCGGGCTGCCCGTCCAGGAACTTGCTCATCTTCAAGCGCACCCACACCACCGATCCGTCGGGGCGGATGTAGCGCTTGTCGATCGAAAAGTCGGACGCTTGTCCGCTGTTCAGGCGCTCGTACATATCGGCGGTCGCAGCGATGTCGTCGGGATGCGTGAAGCCCCGCCAGTTTCTGGTTTTAAGCTCCTGCTGCGACCGGCCGAGGATCTGCTCGGTCATGCGGTTAAAGCTGCTGTCCTCGCCCAGTTCGTCAAAGCCGAGCATCCCTCCTCGGGTGACCGCGACGCCGATCGGGGCCTGGTCGAACACCGCGCGGAACAGCGCCTCGTCCGCAGCCAACTGCCGGGCGCGCGCCGCCAACCGACACAGCTTCGCCAACGCCCAACCGAGCGCCCCGATCACCGACAGCCCGAGCAGCAGCGCCGCGATGCCGAGCGCCGTATCCGCCTGCATCCGCGCCGCAGCCCGCAGATGGAAGCACCCGAGCGCGAACAGTATGCCGGCGACCAGCGCCATGCCCGACGCGAAGCCCAGGATCAGGCTCAAATGGCACACCCGCCCGATCTCCCTGCTCTTCGCCGCGATATTTGGCTGCACCTTACTCATATGCATTCCTCCGCCGCCCGCCTTGTGCGCGATGCCCGGTCTGTCCACACTCCTTCGGTAAATGCGCGCGGCCCGTCGCCGGCGCGGCAATCGCCCATGTTATATTTCGGCATTGCGGGGGTTTTGTTTATTTTTTAATAATAATGGCAGTCGGTCCCGATGTCAACAGGCGCTGCGAGAAAATCTGCTCCAAACGCTATAACGCGCCCGCGCCCGCGCGCAAAGGGCATGGCGATCGCTTGATCGCCATGCCCCGTCGCTTCGCAGGCCCCTTGCCGCCGCCCCTATTCCTCTATTTACAGGGACAACTGGACAGGCCTGGCCCCGCCGCAGTTCGAGCAGAATTTGCCCTGGTTCTGCGCGCCGCAGCCGCATGTCCAGCCCTCGGCCGGGCGGGGACTGCCGCAGTTTCCGCAAAACTTGCCGGCGTTGCCGACCGCGCCGCAGGCGCAGGCCCAACCATCGGCCGACACCGCCGGGGCAACAGGCGCGCTCTGCGCGGCGGCGGGCTGCCGGTCTTGCTGTTGCCCCATCTGGAACAGGCTCTGAGCGTTCATACCGCCCGCGCCCTGCGCCGCGTTCATGCCCATGAAGCCCATGAACGCGCCGTTTTGGTTTTTCGCCGCGTCCTGCATGGCCTGCGCCTGCGCGCCCGCCAGGTGCGCCGCCGCCATCGTGGGGTTGCGCAGCGCCGCGTTGCGCTGCAACTGCTTGATCATCGCCTCGTCTTCCTCGGAGGCCGTCACCGAACTCACGCCGAACGAAGCCACCTCGATGCCGCGCAGCGTGGCCCACTTGCCCGACAGCACGTCATTGAGCGCGTCTGCGATCTCCACCGTGTGGCCGGGCAGCGCGCTGTAGCGGATGCCCATTTCCGAGATGCGTGCAAACGCCGGCTGCAGCGCGGTGAGCAGCTCGGTCTTGAGTTGGCCGTCGATCGCCTCGCGGGTGTACGCGTCCTCCACGTTGCCGCACACGTTCTTGTAGAACAGCAGGGGGTTGACGATCCGGTAGGAGTATTCGCCAAAACACCGGATGGCGATGTCCACGTCGAGGCCGATATTGTTGTCCACCACGCGGAACGGCACCGGGCTCGGCGTGCCGTACCTGTTGCCCACGATCTCCTTGGTGTTGATGAAGTATATCCTATGATCCTTGGGCGCTTCGCCGCCGAACGCGAAGCGCTCGCCGACCAGCTTGAACACGTCCATGATCGATTCCTTGTTCAGCTCGCCGTAGAAAATGCTGGGCTCGGTCGAGGCGTCATAGACGAACTCTCCCGGCTCGGCGCACAGCTCGACCACCTTGCCCTGGTTGACGATCAGCATGCACTGCCCCTCGTTGACCGCCACGATCGAGCCGTTCGAGATCACGTTGCCGCCGCCCGCGCCGCCGAACAACCGCTGCTTCTGGCGCTTGTTCCCCTTGGCCGCCAGCACGTCCGCCTCGAGCGCGTCGCTTACAAAGTAATCGCGCCACTGGTCGCCCAGCACACCCGACAGCGCGCCGATGCCCGCCTGCAAAAGACCCATATGCCCCCATCCTCTCTATGTCCGTACTCAGTATTTGCCGCTGCTCCCGCCGTGCGTCGTGCCGCTTGACGAGGTGAACGTCGAACTGCCGCCGGAAGACCCGCTCTCCGACGATTTCTCGATCCTCGTGCGTACCTCGCTGCGGTACAGATACACGTCGAGGCTCCGCTCCAAACGCATCGAGCCATCGCGCACGTAGCGCCGCGCGCCGCGCTGCGGCCGCTCGGAGCGCATCTTAAGGATCAGCACCGTCATCGTGATGCCCGTGATGACCAGCGCGACCAGCACGATCCAGCCGGTCATGCCGAGCACGCGCTCGGACACGCTCTTGAGCTGAAGAGGGTTGTCCACGTCGTAGGGCCGACCGGCCTCGGCCTGTGTAAGGCAGATATCCGCGTCGCGCAAAAAGCGCTGAAAGCCCTGCGCATACTTGCCGGCGCTGAAGAAGGGCACGATGTCGTCCGCAATCCGCTCCTGCGCGTAATCGGTGAACGCCCCGATGCCGCGTCCGGTGGTCGCCATCGCCCAGTCGCGCTCCTCGGTGCTGAGCAGCAGCAGGACCCCGTCGCCGCGCGTACCCTGGCCGTAGCCGTTGTAGTCGTAGTAATCGGCCGCGTAGTCGAGCGCCGCCTGACCGCCGATCGAGCGTTGGGTGACGATCACGATGTCCATCCGATGCGCGTCCGACAGCGCGCGCGCCTCGTCCAACAGACCGTCCAGTTCCTCCCGCGTTAAAAGCTCCGCGTCGTCCACGACCAGCGCGGGCGCCTGGGCCAGTACCGGCAGGGCCGCAATGAGCAGCGCCGCGACCAACCATGCAATCCTTTTCAGCATTTACAGCACCCCCATCGAGGCCAGCGCGAAGGCCAGCGCGAACAGGCCGATCGTAGAGCCCAGGAGTACGGAAAGCCCCCACTTGAACGCCCGCGCCCCGGAGATCGGCAGGTTGCCGACCAGCTTGCCGGTCTGCCCGTTCATGGCGAACGTGCGCGTCTTGCCCCGCCACTGGGTATTCAGCATCCACACCGGCAGCAGCACATTGCGTACCTTGCCGTAACCCAAGCGGATGCTCGACGACTGGGTCGTGACGCTGTGGTAGCCGACGACCGTATCCCGAAAGGCGTCCGCCACGCTGTCGGCGATGCGCCGCTCGGCGCGCGGCTCGGCCGCCTGCGCGTCCACGTCGTAACGCTCGGCCTGATAGCCCGGCAGGTAGGCGGTCGAGAAAGCGACCTCCCGGTCGTAGTCGAACGGCTCGATCGACTCCATCAAGACGTCGTCAAACTTGCTCGAACCGTCCACCGGCACGCCCGTTAAGCCCAGCGCGCCGCCGCGCTGCACCAGGTAGTGCTCGGTCACGGTCACGCGCTCGTCGCCGCTCGTGTGCGTGTGGACGCGCTCTGCGCGGTAGGCGACGTCGCCCTCGGCCTCGCAGTCGAACAGCCAGAACGGCACGTACACGCCGGTGATCTTCTCCATGCGGTTTTTGCTCGCAAACGCCTTGGGCAGCAGTGGCTTGCCCGCGATGTGCGCCTTGTAGGCCGCCACCGCGTCCTCCTTGCGCTTGACGAACGGCAGCACGGCGTCGGGCCGGAACGCGCCGGAGAGTTGCTCCGGCATGATGGCGTTGTTGCCGCAGTACACGCACTCGGTCGCGGCGGTGGTCTCGTCCACCACGATCTGCGCGCCGCAGGACGGGCATCCGTAGCTGCGAAGCTGCCCAGCCTCGCCCGCCGGCCACGCGCCGTCGCCCGCGCGCGCCCATTCGGCGGCCGGCTGCTGCTCGGCCGCGCGCAGCACCTCGTCGGCCTGCCTGACCGCCTCCGCCTCGAACTCGTTGCCGCACGATTTACACGCAAGCTTCGCACTCACGCCGTCATACGCAAGCGGCGCGCTGCATGACGGACATTTGTAATGAACGACCGCCTGTTCCATCGCCGTCATCCCCTCCCCGTCGAAGATGTCTTCGCACCTAGAATATGTCAATAGTATAACATGAAGCGGGGACCCATGTAAACAAAAAGGTTTGGGGCTTGGCGGATGAGGCGCCTCCCGGCATTGCGCAAAGCGCGACGCGGCGGTTCACAGCGCCTTCGACGCAAAATTCGCGATTCTTAACAAGGATTTGTATCACGCTCGCCGAGGCGCGGCAACATCGGGATTGCGCAAGGGCCGTGACTTGATTATAATGATCTTGGCAATCTCCCGATAACACATGGTCAGGAGGATGACAGCGCATGGCAAAGCTCAAGGTAGGCATTGTGGGATGCGGCGGCATCGCAAAAGGCAAGCATCTGCCCGCCATCGCGGCGACCGGCGAGGCGGACATCGTGGCCTTTTGCGACATCGTCAGGCAGCGCGCCGCGGATGCCGCGACGCAATACGGCACGAAGGACGCCCAAGTATACACCGACTACCGCGAGCTGATCGAGCTGGAGTTGGACGCGGTCTATGTGTGTACGCCCAACCGCTCGCACTGTGAGATCAGCGTGGCGGCGCTTGAGGCCGGCAAGCATGTGATGTGTGAAAAGCCCATGGCCATCAACCATCGGGAAGCCCTGCGGATGGTGGAGGCCGCCAAGCGAACCGGCCGGCTGTTGACCGTCGGCTATCAGGCCCGCTACCGCCCGGACAGCGCCTACCTCAAGCGCGAGTGCGAGAACGGCGAGTTGGGCGACATCTACTATGCCAAGGCAAAGGCGATCCGCCGCCGCGCGGTGCCGACCTGGGGCGTGTTCCTGGACGAGCGGGAACAGGGCGGCGGTCCGCTGATCGACATCGGCACCCACGCGCTGGACCTGACGCTGTGGATGATGAACAACTACAGGCCGAGGAGCGTGGTCGGCACCGTCTATCACAAGCTCAACGGCGAGACGCAGCCCGCCAACGCCTTCGGGCCGTGGGACCCAAGGCGGTTCACCGTGGAGGACAGCGCCTTTGGCTTCATCATCATGGAGGACGGCGCGACGATCACGGTGGAGGCGAGCTGGGCGCTGAACACGCTGGATGTGCACGAGGCCAAGACCGTGCTGTGCGGCACCAAGGCCGGCGCGGACATGCTCGACGGCCTGACGATCAACGGCACCAAGCACGACCGCCAGTATGAACTCAAGCCCAACCTGTCGGCGGGCGACGTCGACTTCTTCGAGGGGGCCTCCGAAACCCCGGAGATCACGGAGCAGAAGGTCTTTCTGGGCGCGATCCGGGGAGAAAACGAGCTGGTGGTGCTACCGGAACAGGCCGCCGTCGTCACGCAGATCCTGGACGCCATCTATCGCTCCGCGAAGGAAGGGCGCCAGATTACGCTATCAACGCAGGAGGGGTGTCAGGCGTGATTCGCATCACCATTTGGAACGAGTTTCGTCACGAGAAGCATGACGAAGCGATTGCAAAGATCTATCCCCGCGGCTTGCACGCCGCGCTGGCGCAGGGCATTGCCATGCCGGACTTTCAAATCCGGCTGGCGTGCCTGGACGAGCCGCAGCACGGCTTGACCGAGGAGGTCCTGCGGGACACCGACGTGCTGATCTGGTGGGGGCATATCGCCCATGACGAGGTGGCGGACGAGGTGGCGGCGCGCGTGTGCCGGCATGTCAACGCCGGCATGGGCGCGATCTTCCTGCACTCCGCGCATCATTCGAAGCCCTTCCTTATGCTGCTGGGCACCACCGGCAACCTGACCTGGCGCGAAGACGGGGGCAACTGCCGCGTTTGGGCGGTGGAACCCGCGCATCCGATCCTGCAAGGGGTACCCGCCGCCATCGAGCTGCCCCATGAGGAGATGTACGGCGAGCCGTTCGACATCCCTGCGCCCGACGAATTGCTGACGATCAGCTGGTACAAGGGCGGCGAGGTGTTTCGCAGCGGCGTGACCTACAAGCGCGGCTACGGCAAGGTCTTCTACTTCCAGCCGGGACACGAGGCATACCCCACCTACTACGACCCGCACATATTGCGCGTGATTCAAAACGCCGCGCGCTGGGCGCAGCCGGTGATTCGGCGCTCATGCGCGTGCGTGCATCGGGCGCAGCCGCTGGAGCGGGTGGACTAGCAAAGCCGGGTCAACGCGATCAGCACCGGCGCGCCGTCACCCTGGTTCAGGTAACGCTGAACCATCGTCTGGGCGAGGCGCGGCGGTTGCTTTGACGCCCAGCCGAGCACCGCGTTCAGCTCCCGCCCGCCCTCGTCGTGGCCGGGGTAGGCGCAGACGGTGATGAGCCCGCCGACCGTAATCAGCGCCATCGCCGCGTCCAGCGCGCGCAGCGTAGTGTCCGCGCGCGTGGTCAGCGCCTTGTCGGGCGCGCCGGGCAGCCAGCCCAGGTTGAACACCGCGAGAGTGATTTCGCCCGGTATTTGCTCCGCCATGCGCTCGTGCCCGCACAGCAACAGCGTGGCCCGGTCGTGAAGCCCCGAGCGCATAAGCCGCGCGCGCGTCTGGGCCAGCGCGGCTTCTTGCACGTCGAACGCCCACACATGGCCCTCGGGCCCGACCAGACGGCACAGCGCCTCGGTGTCGCCGCCGTTGCCCATGGTGGCGTCCACGCAGCGCGCGCCCGGCGTCGCAGCGGCTTCCTGTAATGCGCGCGCCCAGCGGCGCGCGCTGCCCAAATCAATCCCCATGCTACAGCGCCCCCAGCGTGAACAGCAGCGCGTTCAGCGCGTCCTCGTCGCGCGCCTTGCCCTGCTTGATCGCAAAGTCGGCGTCCACGCAGGCGCGGTAGGCTTCTTCGAGCCGCTCGGCGGACAGCCGCGCGGCCTGCCTTTCCATCCGCGTGGCGGCGTAGTGGTTGAGCGAGAGCTGCCGCTCGATCGCGGGCAGCGGCAAGCCGTCCAGCTTGAGCAGCTTCATGTGGGTGAGCAGCCGCATCTGGCGGGTGAGCATCGCGAGGATGCCGATGCGCGTCTCGCCCGACGACAGCACCGCGCCCGTCAGCTCGATCGCGCGCGGCAGTCGCCGATCCATCAGGCAGTCGATCATCTGAAACACCGTGGATTCGAGCGAGGGCGTCACCAGCGCGTCCACCATCGCGGCGGTAACCATGCCGCCGGGGCCGGCGTAGGCGGCCAGCTTGTCGATCTCGCCGGCCAACCGCGTGAGGTCTCGCCCGGCGAGGAAACACAATCGCGCCGCGGCGGCGGGATCAATGGAGCCTCCCGACTGCCGGGCGCGCGCTTGCAGCCACGAGGCCAGCTTGTCGTCGGGCAGATGCTCGAACGCCACCGCGCGGCCCGCCTTCGAAAGCGCCGCGCCGGCCTTCTTGCGAGCGTCGAACGCGTCCCGCAGGTAGAACACCAGGCAGCAGCTTTGCGGAGCGCGGGGCAGCCAGGCGACGAGCGCGTCGGCATCCTGCGCCTCGTTGCGCATCTTGCCGGGCATCAGCGCCGGCCAGTCGCGCACGACGACCAACCGCCGCTCGCTGAGGAAGGGCAGCGTCTCCGCGGCCTCGATGATCGACTGTGCCGGGGCGTAGCCCTCGAAGGTCGTCTCGTTCATCGCCTCGAGCCCGGCGGGCAGCAGCGCCTCGCGCAACCGGGCGAGCGCCTGTTCCTTGACGAAGGCCTCGGGCCCGGTGAACAGGTAGACGGGCGCGATGTCGCCGCCCTTGATCTGGTCGAAGTATTGCGTCCAGGTCACCGTCATAAAAACGTCTCCATTTCAATCGTTCCATCGGCGCCGATGCGGGCGGTCACCGCGCCCGACCGGTCGGTGCGATAGGCGGCCACGCCCGCCGCGCGCAGACGCTCAAGCAGTGCGGGCGACGGATGGCCGTAGCCGTTGCGCCCGACCGGGATCACCGCGACCAGGGGGCCGGCCGCGCGCAGCAGAAAGGTGCTGGTGGCGTCGGCCGCGCCGTGGTGCGACGCCTTGATCAGCGACGCCTCGGGCGGGTTCGCGGGCTCGGCCGAGGCGGGCAGGTCGCCGCCGATCAGCACCGAGCCTTCGCCGTACACGAAGCGCAGCATCATCGAGGCCGCGTTGCCGCTCGACGGGCGGAACCCACGCTCGGGCGCGATCACCTCGCAGACCACGCCGGGGGACAACTGCACCCGGTCGCCCGCCCACAGGTAGCGAATCGCGCCGCCCCGGCGCCCGGCCTCGTCCACCAGCGCCTGAATCCCCGGATCGGGCTCGACATCACCCCAGAGGCCGGACAGATAGAGGTCGGGCGCATAACCCAGGCTCATCAGTTCCTTGAGCCCGCCCGCGTGGTCGCTATGCGGGTGCGTCAGGAACACGGCGCAGGCGCGGCGGCCGGTGTAGCGCGCGTAGTCGGCGGCGGGCGAGTGCCCCTTGCCGAGATCGGCGAAGTACAGCCTGCCCTCGGCGCTGACAGCCGCGGCGTCGGCCTGCCCGGCGTCCAGAAAGGTGACCGCGAGCCCCGAGGGCCAATTGAGTCGCGCCCAGCCGAACGACAGCGCGCACAGCAGCAGCAGCCCCGGCAGCAGCAGCGCACGCCGGCGCTCCGGCACGCGCAGGTAGGGCGAGCAGGCAAGGCACAAAAGCGCGAACGCGGCGCACAGCGGCCATGGCCAATGGGGCGCGGCGAGCACCGCGCCGGGCAGCGCGCTCATCCGGCCGGTCAGCAGCGTAAGCGCATCCAGGCATAGCCGGGCCGGCAGCGCGACGGCGGCGGCGGCGGGCAGCGCCGCGAAGGGCAGCGCCAACGCGATCAGCGGCAAGGCCAGCATGCCCAGCGGCACCGCGATGAGGTTGGTCAGCAAAGCGTAGGGGGTGATCGCGCCGTACAGGCAGCACAGCGCGGGCAGCGTGGCCAGCTGCGCCCCCAGCGACACCGCGAGCGCGTCCAGCAGATGGCGCACCGGACGGCTGCGCCCGGACGAGCGCAGCAGCGTGCGCAGCGTGGGCGCGAGCAGCAGGATACCCGCGATCGCCGAGAACGACAGGATCAGCCCGGGGTCGCCGATCGACAGCGGCTGCGCGGCCAACAATATGGAAAGCGCCGCGCCAAGGCCGGTCAGCGCGTCGTAGGGCCGGCCGGACAGCCGCGCGCCGCCCGCCAGCGCGAAGGTCAACGCCGCGCGCACCGCCGACGCGGGCAGCCCCACCAGCAGCGCGTAAAGCGCAATCAGCGGCAGCGTAATGAAGAACGCGCGTCGCCGCCCGAGGCCGAACCGCCTGAGCAGCCAGGCCAGCGCCACGGCCAGAGCGCTGACGTGCAGCCCCGACACCGCCAGCAGGTGGGCGACGCCCGCGGTGCGGAACTGTTCGAGCAGTTCCTCGGGCAGCGCACCCTTGTCCCCCAGCAGCATCGAGCGCGCAAGCGCCGCGTGATCGGAAAACAGCCGGTCGAGCGCCGCGCCGGCCGCGGCGCGCAATCGTTCGAGCAGCGGCATCGGCGATAACGCCCGACCGGATTCGACGCGGAACGCCTCGCCCTTGACGGTGGCGCACAGCCGTACGCCCTGGCGGCGCAGGAAGGCGGCGAAGTCGAACCCGCCCGGATTACGCTGTCCCTGCGGCCGCCAGGTCTCGACGGTGGCGGTCACGGTGTCGCCAACCTTAACCTCGGTGGGCGCGTAGCGGTAGAGCCAGAGCCGCGTGTCCGCCGGCCGGCCGTCGATCGCGACGCGGTCGAGCGTCAGCGTCACGCGGTCATCCTCGACGCGCGGCGCGGCGCACACCCGCCCGCGCACGAGCACGCCGTCGCCCGGTTCGGGCCCCGGCAGCGTCGCCAGCGCACCCGCGCCCCATGCGCCCACGAATAAAAACAAGGCGAACGCCGCCACCGGCCGCCGCGCGAACGGCACCCAGCCGCCCAAGAGCGCCGCCGCCGCGCCGAACAGCGCGCATGGCACGACGCCGAGCGCGCCGACCGCCGTTCCGACCGCCAGCAACGCCGCCGCCAGCGCGAGCGGCCGCTTGCGCATGAACCGCTCGACCGGCGCGTCCGGCCCATTGGGCGCGGTGAACTGCATGGGGGCACCACCCTTGCATGAGCGTTGCGGTTAGTATAACACGGAACGGCGCGGATGGGAAGGACGGGGTCGGGGATGCCTGCACAATTCCGCCCCGCCCGCATACGATGCCGGGGGGAGTGGTGGTATGAGGTATGCGGGTTTGTTTTTCACCAGACAGCCGCAGGCGCTGATGGGGGCGCTCGACGCGCCGTACGCGGTGATGGGGCGGCATGCGCTGTGCGCGCACAGCGCGACCGACGGCGGCGCGATGGCCTGTGCGGCGGGGTACATACGCAACGAGCACGCGCTTCATGAGCGGCTGCGCGAGGCGGGTGTGCGGGTGGACGCCGCGGGCGGGCTGTCGGCGCTGGTGCTGGCGGCCTATCGGCTGTGGGGTGAGCGCTATCCCGAGCACCTGGAGGGGCCGGTGGCCAGTGCGGTGATCGACCGGGACATGGACGTCCTTGTGCTCAGCCGCGACCGGATGGGCGAGCAGAGGGTGTTTTACCTGGCGCAGGGCGCGTCGGTCGCGTTTGCCGATCATCCCTCGGCGCTGCTGGCCGCGCCGTTCGCGCGGCGTGCGGTGGACGCGCAGGGCCTTAAGGAATTGTTCGCGCTGGGGCCGGCGCGCACGCCGGGGCTGACGCCGATCGTCAATCTCAAGGCGCTTGAGCCGGGCACGGCGCTGGTGGCGGGCGGCGCGGGACAGCGGCTGCACCGCTATTTCCGGCTGGAAGCGCGCGAGCACCCAGACTCGCTGCCCGACACGATCGAGCAGGTGCGGCTGTTGGTCGAGGACGCGCTCGGCGAGGTGCTGTGGGCGCGGCCCGCCAGCATGCTGTCGGGCGGGCTCGACTCCACGGTGCTGAGCGCGCTGCTGAGCCGCACGGGGCAGGGGCCGATTCGCACCTGGTCGGTGGAATACGAGGAGGACGAAAAGCACTTTATCCAAAACGACTACCAGCACGAGCGCGACCGGCCGTTTGTCGAGCAGGCGGTCAAGCTGCTGGGCGCCGAGCACCGGACGGTGCGGCTCGGCCAGCAGGCGCTGATGAATGCGTTGCACGAAGCGATGACGGCGCGGGGCATGCCGGGCATGGCCGACGTGGACGCTTCGCTGATGCTGTTCGCGCGCGAGATCGCGGGGCGGGACCGGTTCGTGCTGTCGGGCGAGTGCGGGGACGAGGTGTTCGGCGGATACCCCTGGTTCCACCGGAGCGAGCTGATCGCGCGGGACGCTTTCGCGTGGTCGGGTTCAATCGCGCTGCGCGAGTCGGTGCTCAGGAAGAGCCTCCGGGACAAGCTGAAGCTGAACGAGTACGCGGCGGCGCGCTACCACGAGTCGGCGGCGCGGCAGCCGCGGCTGACGAAGGACAGCGCCGAGGAAGCCCGGCTTCGCCTTCAGCATGGGCTGTGTTTTGAGTGGTTCATGCCGGTGCTGCAGGAGCGGGCGAGCGCGATGTGCGGCGCGAGCGGGGTGGGCGTGCTGACGCCCTACTGCGACGACCGGCTGGTGCAGTATATGTATAACGTGCCCTGGGCGGTCAAGAACCTGGGCGGGCAGGAGAAGGGGCTGCTCAGGGAAGCGATGCGGGACCTGCTGCCGGAGGGGCTGCTGAAGCGCAGGAAGAGCCCGTATCCGAAGACGCACCACCCACTGTACGCGGAGCTGGTCTGCGCGCGGATGCAGGAGGTGCTGGGCGATAAGGCGTCGCCGATCCTGAAGGTGCTGGACGCGGACGCGGTGCGCGCGCTGATGGCGGGCGGGCTGCGCGCGAGCGAAACGCCCTGGTACGGTCAGCTGATGGCCGGGCCGCAGATGATCGCCTACCTGCTGCAGATCGACGACTGGCTCAGGACGTATAAGCTGGAGGTGGAGATTTAGGGAAGCGCTGACCAAATCCTAAGCGCGGAGGCGAGCCGAATTTCCGCTATCTCGCGCCTGCAAAATCCTCGGCGTAGTGCTGCTACGTCGAGGATTTTGCAAGCGCGATCTGACGGAAATTCGGCTCGCCTCCGCACGCGTGCTTTAACCAGCGCTTTCCTAGAGGGTTTGCAAGTAAATATTTGCTATCAAAGTGTTTATATGGAACCAAGTTGTAAACATGCGCGTCGAAGGCGTAGAGGGGAGGCTGCAATGAGAAGCAAGAGGTCGATGGCCATCGCACTCTCGGTGACAGTTGTGCTGTTTTTGATCGGAACGATTGTTGGAGGTGTTGTTATGGATCACGATTCTTCGTTGGAAAAGCGCGAGCTTGCGCTTTCGATGATAAGCGGGCTGGACAAGGGCGAATATGGCGGGTACTACCTGAACGATGATGGCGAGTCAATTCACGTGAATCTGTTGCCCAGCCATCCGATCGGAATCTCCGAATCGGATATGGTGAAGATGCATACTGTTCGGTACTCTCTTGGGCAACTCGAGGACCTTCAGGAAGAACTAAGTACGCGGATGCACGAACTGCATATTCAGAGCCTCTTTGTGAACACCCAAGAGAATAAACTGGAGGTGCATGTCTACCAACCTGACGTTGATATCGGCAAAAGGCTTCAGCGATACGCGCCAGATTCGGATATGTACAAGGTGGTTTGGGATGAGCACCCTATTGTTTCTGTTATGGGCGATGTCGCTGAACTTACTAGGAGAGAACAGGCAGGGGTGTTCGTACAGGATGGTGCGGGCCTTATTCTTGGCGGAGGTGAGTTTTACGCTGGATATTGCTCAGCAACATGTGGAGTGAAATGGACAAAAAATGGAGTGACGAAGTACGGTATTCTCACTTGCGGACATGGTCAACAGGCAGGACGCCGTATGATGTACTTGCCGCCGCCATACACCAACACATACAATCCCGGGAATCATTCATGGGATGATGAGATATACATTGGAGATGTGGATGATATCTACCTTGGTAATGATATGGACTGTGCGCTAATCCCCAGAGCCAATAGCGATGTCCACATGGCAGGCATATCCATTGGGGGCATCAGCGCGCCATACCAGGGTGGACTTCCCGCAACTAACGCTACAGTGTGGTCGAACGGTTGTATTACGATCGGAAGCGGGAAGGTGATAAGTAGCAACGCGACTGTCGTTGATTCCACCGGAAGAACGCTAACGAAAGCGATTGGTACTGATATCGCGCTTGCCCACGGTGACAGCGGTGGCCCACTATACTATGAACCGTATAGCGGACAAAAGTCACTTTGCGGCATTGCCTCTATGAGCGACCTAACGACAACATCCTATTTTGCCCAATATGCTGCGAACCGTTCGGTCGCTGGATTTACCATGACTTCTTTCTAACCCTAAAGATAAGTTCTGAGCGCCCATCACCCGATGGGCGCTCAGGCTGTCAAAGAACCCCGTTTCGCACAGAATCGGTGCCCGTTTGCCCATTGGGCTGGCACCCTTCCGCGCACACTGGGTGCGGGAGGGTGCGCCCCCAAACCCCGCTGGGCTATCGGCCCAGGCCCCCCTTCAAGGGGCCCACCTGCCCGTCAACCCCATCCCTAGGTAAGCGCTGATTAAGGCATGCGTGCGGTGGCGCGCTGAATTTTCGTCAGATTGCGCTTGCAAAATCTGAAGGCGTAGCGGCGCTGCGTCGAGGATTTTTGAGGCGCAAGATGGCGCAAAGGCAGCCGCCTCCGCGCGTGGGATTTGATCGGCGGTTACCTAGAGCAACTTCGCCAGCGCTTCGGCGACCGTCGCGACGCCGTGCGCGCGCAGGCCGTCGGGGGGCCTTAATCCCTTTAAGTTCCCCTTGGGCAGCACCACGTCGGTGAAGCCCATGCGCGCGCATTCGGCCAGCCTGCGCTCGGCCTGGCCCACCGCGCGCACCTCGCCCGCCAGGCCAACCTCGCCCACCACCGCCACCTGCGCGCCCAGCACCGCGTTCTTCGCCGACGACGCCACCGCCGCGCACAGCGCCAGGTCCGCCGCCGGCTCGCTCAGTTCCAGCCCGCCCGCGATGTTCACATACACGTCCTGATTGTACAGCAAAAGCCCCGCGCGCTTCTCAAGCACCGCGAGCAGCAGCGAAAGCCTTCCCTGATCCACGCCGCTCGCCATCCGCCGCGGGTTGCCGAACACCGTCGTCGATACCAGCGCCTGCACGTCGGCCAGCACCGGGCGCGAACCCTCCATCGCGCAGAGCACGCACGAGCCGCTCATGCCGTGCGCGCGCTCGCTCAGCAGCGCCTCCGACGCGTTGGGCACCTCGCGCATGCCCTCGCCCGTCATCTCAAACATGCCCAGCTCGTTCACCGAACCGAACCGGTTCTTCACCGCGCGCAGCAGCCGATACTGGTGCTGGCGGTCGCCCTCGAACGACAGCACCGCGTCCACCATGTGAGAGAGCACCTGCGGCCCCGCGATCGCGCCCTCCTTGGTTACGTGCCCGACCAGGAACACGCAGCAGCCCGACAGCTTCGCGTAGCGCATCAGCTGCGCCGCCGATTCCCGCACCTGCGATACGCTGCCCGGCGCGCTCGCCATATCGCTCAAATACATCGTCTGGATCGAGTCCACCACGCACACCCGCGGCGCGACCTCGTTCAGCCGCGCCTCGATCACGTCCATGTCGTTCTCGGGCAGGATGTAAAAATTGGGGCTCGTCGCGTTAAGGCGCGCGGCGCGCAGCTTGATCTGCCGCGCCGACTCCTCGCCCGACACGTAGAGAACCCTGTGCCCCGCCTGCGCCATGTGCGCCGACACCTGCGTGAGCAGCGTCGATTTTCCGATGCCCGGATCGCCGCCCACCAACAGCAGCGAACCCTCCACCGCGCCGCCGCCCAGCACCCGATCGAGCTCCGCGACGCCGGTCGACAGCCGTTCCATGCCCGCCTCGGGGATCTCGTCGATCTTAAGCGCCGCGGCCCCCGCGCCCGGCCGGCGCCTGAGCTTTTTCTCCGGCACGGCCGCCGCCTCGGGCGGGGTTTCTGTAAGTGTATTCCAATTGGCGCATTCCGGGCACTTACCCAGCCACTTCGTCGTTTCGTACCCGCATTCCGAACACACGTAGCGTGTCTTCGCCTTCGCCATGATGCCACGTCCCCTCTTGCAGGGACGGCCTGTGCCCCTGCGGTATGTGCCGCAATCCGACACCACGCTGACCAGTATAACATATCCTGCCGGGACTTGCCACATCGGGCGCGAGGCGATATAATAAACGAATAGTGACACAGCGGGAGGAACGACTTTCCCCATGAAGAACGACGAAGAGCGTAAGGGCGGAACCCGGCCCGAGGGCGCGAAGAAGCCGGGCGCGGCGCAGGACGGGCGGAAGCGCCGGCGCGCGCAGCCCGGCCCCGCAGGCGCGCTCAAGATGGGCCGCTCGCTGCGCACGGGCGGCGCCTACATCATGCGGGCGGGCGAGCGTTTTTACAAGGGGTTCAATACCTTCACCCAGACCGGCAAGCTGCCCGCAGACAAGAAGCGCCGGGGCGCGGCCCCGAGCCGCCGGGCGATTCCGCGCAACCTTTCGTACGCGATCTTCCTGCTCAGCATCTTTTTGATTATGTCGGTGGCGCTCATGGTGCTCAACAACGCCTCCGTCAGCGTCGAGCGGCTGACCGTGTCGGTGGTCGGTCTGGCCAAGGAGCTCGAGGGCTATACCATCCTGCACATCTCTGACCTGCACGGCCGCTCGTTCGGCGCCAAGCAGACCTCGTTGCTGCGCACCGTCAACGGCCTGAACTACAACCTCGCTGTGTTCACCGGCGACATGGTGGGCCGCTCAAACGACCCGCAGCCGTTCTACGACCTGCTCGAGGGGCTGAAGGCCAAGCGCCCCATGTACTTCATCGCCGGCGACTCCGACCCGAGCCCGCTGCTCAGCGAGCCGCGCCAGATCACTTCGACGCTCGACGAACTGGTGCTCAGCGACTGGGTGCTGGGCGCGCAGCAGCGCGGCGCGACCTATCTTTCGGCCACCGAGGGCGTGCCGGTCGGCCAGACCACGCTGTGGCTGTCGAATGTCGGCGATTTGAGCCTCGACATTCAGGATACGCTGAAGACGCTGACTGCTCAGGTGGACCAGGAGGCGGACGGGGTGCTCTACGAGATCGAGGCCGACCGCCGCACCCTGCCTTTCACCGACTACCGCAAGCAGCGCGCGGCCCGGCTCGACCGCGCCGTGCGCGCGATGAAACCGGCGGACACGCATCTGGCCCTGTCGCACTACCCGCCCGGCAAGGAGTACATCGAGGTCGCCCAGCAGTTGGGCGAAAGCGAGAACCGGGAGCATCAGTACCTGCCGAGCGTCGACCTGGTGCTGGCCGGGCACTACTGCGGCGGCGGCTGGAAGCTGCCGTTCCTGGGCGCGCCGTACGTGCCCAACACCCTGCTCGACCGCCACGGCTGGTTCCCGGCCCCGGAGGACGTGCAGGGCCTGAAGGCGCTGGGCTCGACCCAGCTGTGCACCTCGCCCGGCCTGTCGGTGACCGACGCGATCGCGCTGCCCAATTTCCGGCTGTTCAATCCGCCGACGGTCACATTGATTACGCTGACATCGGCGATCACCGACGATCTATTGGGACGCTGACCGTTGAACTGCGCGCGCGGGCGTGTTATAATGATACATCTACGCAAGTTCGAGTCGCCCGGATCGGGTGGAAAGGATATGCCATGCCGGAGGTTATACAGGGTTTGATGGCGACGCTGGCCGCCGACGCCGCCAGTTCGCTCGTCTATTTGGCGATCGCGGCGGTGTTCGCGATCGCCGTGGTGCGTTGCGTCGCGCCTGTGCTGCAATCGGGCCGATTGCTCAGGCGCGCCGCGCGCCGCATCATCAAGGGCGATAAGGCCAAGCAGTCATGGCAGGAGCAGGAGTTTTTGGGCAAGGGCGCGCTGTACGCGCACTGGTGCGAATACCTGAACAACCTGTTCTTCGCCGACGGCGCGTTCCACAACCCCAGCGACGTGGAGGATTTCATCAACGAGGATACCGCGATCTTGGGGCCGGGCCATTCTCAGTTTGCCGAGGCCGCGCCGGGTCTCATGACATCGCTCGGGTTCCTGGGCACGCTGATCGGCATATCGGCGGGTTTGCGCGGTTTCTCGATGGACAACGCCGAGCAGGTGATGCGCGCCATCCGCCAGCTGGTGCCCGGCATGCAGTACGCGTTCATGACCTCGATCGTGGGCGTAATCTGCGCGATTTCGTGCACGATCCTCGTGCGTCTGACCGAGAACCGGACGCAGCAGGCGCTCGGCGCGTTCTACGCCGCCATGAGGCAGCACGCCGGCGTGGTATCGGTCGAGCCGATGACGCAAATCGCGATCTACCAACAGGAGCAGACCGCGTTGATTCAGGGCCTGGTGCGCGACCTGTCGGGCGCGCTGGCCGAGCGCATGGCCGAGCAGCTGGGCACGGCGGTCGGCCGCGCGGTGGGCGGCATGCAGCGCAGCCTGGACGACTTTATGGTCAACAGCTCGCGCGAGCAGCTGCGGGGCCTGGACGTGATGGTGCAGCGCTTCATCCACGAGTTGAACAGGGCGGTGAACGGCCAGTTCGAGCTGCTCGCGGGCACGCTCGAGGCTACCGCCCAGAACCAGCGCGCGCTGAACGACGTCGTGCATCAAGCGATCGTCGATCTGAACCGCGTGGCACAGGGCATCGCCGCCACCGCGCAGCTGACCGGCAATATGCTCTCCCGGATGGAGGCCTACACCGCCAAGCTCGACCAGAACGCCCAGCTGGCCGAGGAGGCCTACCAGCGCGTGGCCGGCAATGTTGAGCGGCTGGACGTGCTGGCGCGCCAGCACAACGGCTACCTGCAATCGGTCGGCAAGCTGCAAGGGGAAATCTCCAAGTCGATCGATCGCTTTGAATCGACCGGCCAGCGGTTGGTGGAAACCTTCGGCGAGCACAGCAAGCAGGCGTCCGCTTCGATGCGCGAGGCCTCGGGCGCGCTCAAGCAGTCGGGCGAGCTGCTCGCCGCCAACCACAAGGCGCTCACCGGCGGCGTCGCGAAGGACATCGACCGCACCTACAACAGCTTCTTCAAGTCCACAAACGAGGCGGTGGATCACCTGACCTGGCTGATCGAGGACGTGAAAAATTCCGTCGCGCGCCTGCCCGACACGCTGGATGCCGCCGCCAACCTGTACGGCCACCAGGCCGACCGGCTGACCGACGCGCTCAGGCGCACCCAGGCCGCGCTCGACGACGCGGTGGACCGGCTGGCGCAAGCCGCCTACACCAATCGATAGGAGGAGGACCGATGCGCCATTATGCCCGGCGCAGAAGCGCGCGCGGGTCGTCGAGCGGCAGCTTCTGGCTGTGCTATTCCGACCTGATGAGCGCGCTGCTGCTGGTGTTTGTGCTGGTGCTGTTCTACAGCATCTACCAATACCTCGACATGCTCGAAATCAAGACGACGGAGCTGATGCGCCAGTCGGGCCTGCTCGACCAGAAGCAGACCGAGCTCGCGCAGAAGGACGCCGCGCTCAGCGAGAAGGACCAAGCGCTGCAAACCTCAAGGGACAAGCTGACCCAAAGCGAGCAGGACCTGATCTCCGAGCAGGCCAAGCTGCTCTTGTCCCAGCAGGAGCTCACCTCCTCGCAGCAGTTGCTTGAACAGCAGCGCGCCGAGCTCGAATCCGCCCGCGTCCTATTGGCCGAGCAGGAGGGCCAGCTCGGCGAGGCGCGCGCGCAGCTGGCGGCCCAGCAGACGACGGTCGACGAGCAGCAGGCGCTGCTCACCCACCAGCAGGATCAGCTCGCGGGCCAACAGCAGAAGCTGGACGCGCTGGTCGGCATGCGCGCGCGCATCGTGGCCTCGCTCGGCGAGGCGCTGCGCTCGGCCAACATCCGCGCGTCGGTCGACGCGGGCACCGGCTCGATCACGCTGGACGCCAACGTGCTGTTCGACGTGGCCCGTTCCGACCTCAAGGAGACCGGCAAGGCGGCGCTTGACCAGTTCCTGCCGGTGTACCTATCGGTGCTGATGGACCCGTCCAACGAGGCCAACATCTCGGAAATCATCATCGAGGGCCACACCGATACCGACGGCAGCTACATGGACAACCTGCGGCTGTCGCAGGATCGCGCCTACTCGGTGATGCGCTACATCCTGAGCGACGAGAACCAGACGCTGACCGGCGGCATAAAGAGCCGACTGCGCCAGATATCCACCGCCAACGGCCGCTCGTATGCGAACCCCGTCTACGCCGCCGACGGCACGGTGGACAAGGACGCGTCCCGGCGCGTGGAGTTCAAGTTCCGCATGCAGGATGAGCAAATGATCGAGGATATGCGTCAAATACTCGGGACCATGGATTGATAGAGCAAGAAATGGAGCGAAACGCGTGAAATTTGTGCGCCGGTTTTTGTGGTTCATCGCCTCGCGGCTGCTGATCTTTTCGGTGATCGTGTCGGTGCTGATCCTGGCTTTCTACCTTGCCATGAACACGGCCAACATCTACATCTTGCTGTCCGACGGCATGAAGCTGCGCACCCAGGTGGTGCTCACCCGTCAGGACGCCGAGGATCTGCCCAGCTTCTTCCGCGACGACTTCCTGTCGAGCGACCAGGCGCTGGCGGTCGGGTTCTCCGACCAGTCGCCCTACCGCAACTACAAGGTCACCTCGTTCGATTCGGACGTCAAGCTCGAATGGGTGTGGAGTTGGCCTTGGGAGGACGTGGCGCAGGCCACGATGGTGCACCGCGTGTCCGCCATCCGCGGCTCGGTGCTGTCCGAAAAGGCCGCGCTGGTCAAGAGCGGTGTGTTGCCCGCCAGTCCCCCGGCCTGGCAGGGCGGACGCTACAAGATGACGCTCCACCGCGCGGGGGGGCGCTGGAAGATCGCCGGCATGACGCAGACCCAGGTGATCCTCGAGCCCACGCCCGCGCCGACGCCCGCGCCCGCACCGGCACAATAAGGATGAAAATCGGGGCGATTGAACCGGGCGCCGGCGCGGCGCTCGCGCCGATGGCGGGCGTGACCGACATGCCCTTCCGGCGCATCTGCGGTGAGTTGGGCGCGGCCTGGTCGGTCAGCGAGATGCTCAGCGCCAAGGGTTATTTGAGCGCGCCGCGCGAGCCGCGCGCGGTGACCGAGCTGCTCGAGTTGGACGCGAACGAAAACGCGGTGGGCCTGCAGCTGTTCGGGCACGAGCCGCAGGTGATGGCCGAGGCCGCGAAGCGGCTTCAGAACCGGGGCTTTCGGTTCATCGACATCAACATGGGCTGCCCCGCGCATAAGATCGTGTCGGGCGGCGACGGCTCGGCGCTGATGAAGCGGCCGGAGCTGGCCGGAAGGATCATCGAGGCGGTGGTGCGCACGACCGGCCTGCCGGTCACGGTCAAGCTGCGCAGCGGTTGGGACGAGCGGCATCAAAACGCCGTGGCGCTTGCGAAAATCGCCGAGCAATCGGGCGCGGCCGCCGTAGCGCTGCACGCGCGCACGCGCGACCAGTTCTATGCCGGGAAGGCCGACTGGTCGGTGATCGGCGAGGCCGCAAGCCGGCTCGACATCCCGGTGATCGGCAACGGCGACGTCGCCTCGGGCGAGGACGCGCTTCGGATGATCCGCGAGACCGGCTGCGCGGGCGTAATGGTGGGCCGCGCGGCGCAGGGCAACCCGTGGATCTTCGCCGAAATCCGCGCGGCGCTCTCGGGCGAGTCTTGGGAGAAACCGCGCTTCGCCGAGCGCGTGCGGATGGCGATGCGGCACCTGGACGAAGAGATCCTGCTGCGCGGCGAGCGCAGCGCGGTGCTGATGATGCGCGGCCACATCGCCCGGTACCTGTCGGGCGAGCCTGGTTGTGCCAAGCTGCGCGCGCGGATCAACGCGCTGACCTCCGCCGAGGAAGTACGCGCAGCGCTGATGGAGTTCATAGAGGAAGGGCATACTGACCGATGACACTCGATTTTGCGCCGCTGTTCAGCGGTTCGAGCGGCAACGCAATCTACCTGCGGATGGACGATACGCGCATCCTGATCGACGCCGGGCTGTCGGGCTCGCGCGTGGCGCGGGAGCTGGAACGATTGAACGTGGAGGTCGGGCAGCTGGACGCGCTGCTGATTACCCACGAGCACGCCGACCATGTGGCCGGCGCGGGCATCCTGTCCCGGCGGCACGGCCTGCCGATCTACGCCACCGCCGGCACCTGGCAGTCGCTGCCGTCGAAGTTCGGCGCGATCGACCCGGCATTTCGGCGCGTGATCGAGCCGGGTCAAAACTTCTACATCGGGACGATCGACGTGATGCCCTTTGCGATCCCGCACGATGCGGCGCAGCCGGTCGGCTACGCCTTCGAGGGCCGGGGCGCGAAGGTAGCCGTCGCGACCGACCTAGGCTGCCTGAGCGAGAAGTGGATTGATCCGCTCGCCGGCTGCGATTTGCTGCTGCTCGAGAGCAACCACGACGTGGACATGCTTAAGGCCGGGCGCTACCCCTACGAGCTCAAGCGCCGGATCCTGGGCGCGCGCGGGCACCTGTCCAATGAGGACGCTGGGCGCGCCGCGGTCAAGCTATACGCGCTGGGCGTCAAGCACATCATCCTCGGCCACCTGAGCGGCGAGAACAATTTCCCGGAACTTGCCTGGCGCACCGTGGCCGACGTGCTGGAAGCGGCGGGAATCCGCCCGGGGGACGACATCGGGCTGGACGTGGCGCGGAGGGATCAGTTGAGCGGGGTGTATCGGCTGGCGGTGGGCGAAGCGGCGGTGGTTGGGTAGACGGAAGACGCCTCGCGGTCGAGCCGACCCATTCCCCTCCTTGGAGGGGAATGATGGGCAACGCCTCTTACAACGGCTACGCCGGACAGGTGCGGGCGGCCGCAGGTCGCCCCTGCGAGGGAAATGGGGGACAAGGTTTTACGAAACAGGAGCGGGCTCGTCCTGAAATGTGAGGCGCTGCCCTTTCGGGCGGCGCCTCACATTTCAGAACATCGGGAGAGCCGCGTCGCCCTTGCCCGGACTCGGCCGCGCGGTTCCGGTGCGTCGGGCACGGGGACGGCGGCGCGGGAAACGGGGAACGGGGGGACGCCGGGGCGCTGCCCCAGACCCCGCCAAAGGGCTTTGCCCTCTGGACACCCATCACCGCTTACGCGGGGACGGAGGGAATACGCATGCAAGGCGATTATCCTATAAACGGCGAGTTCCGGGATTGGGCGCGGCGGCCTATGCTGTCGGCGGTCGCAATCATGTATTTTTTCGCGGCGGCGGGGCTCGTGCTCATCCAGGCGCTGGGCGCGCTGGCCCGGCATCTCTCGCCCGCCTGGGGCGGCGCGGCGGCTTCCGCGCTGTCCGCGCTGTTCCAATTGGGTTTCTTGCTCTGGCCCGTGGCCCGCTACGCCGTGCAAAACCCCGGCTCGGCGCTCGGCATGCGCCTCAAGCGCCCGCCCTTGTGGGGCGTGCTCATCGCGCTGCTCGCGGCCGTCGTGGGCGTCATGCTCGCGGGCAATCTGGGCACGCTCTGGCTGCTGCTGATCGAGGCGCTCGGTGGTCGCCTGAGCGGCGGCGCGCCGCCGCCCGCCACGCCCTGGCACCTGGCCGCGCGGTTGCTGACCGGCGCGCTGCTGCCCGGCCTATGCGAGGAGTGGATGTTTCGCGGCGCGATGCTCAGCGCCTGGGAGCGCCGCGGCACGCGCGCCGCGCTCTTCATCTCCACCGTGCTGTTCGCCTCGCTGCACGCAAGCTTCGAGGGTCTGCCGATACAGCTCGTCATTGGACTGGCGCTGGGCGTGCTCACATTGGCGACCGATTCGGTCGTAACCGCCATGATCCATCACGCGTTCTACAACGCGCTGCTGCTCCTCATGAGCCCGGGCGCACAGGCGACGGGCGAGCGGTTGTACGACGCACTGGGCGGCGTGCGCGAGGTGTGGCTGACCGCGATGCGCGCCGGCACGCTCGGCGCGATATACGCGGGGCTGCTCCTCGTGGCGTGGCATCTGGGCGGCGCGCGGGGACGGCCGGCCAAGGTTGCGCGTGCGCCGGAGTCCATGGAGCCCTGGGCTCTGGTGATACTGGCCGCCGGCGTCGTGACCGCGCTGTGCCTGTACCTTATCAATCTGCTTATGATTGCCGGGGTGATGCGATGAATGCGCTGGTGCTGTGCGTGGGCAAGCTGAAGGAAGACTGGCAGCGCGAGGCCTGCCGCGAGTACCTAAAGCGGCTCGGCCGTTACGGGCGCTTTGGGATGACCGAGGTGGACGACTGCCCCGAGCCCGCGAAGCCCGCGCCCGCGCTCAAAAAGCAGGTGCTCGACCGCGAGGCTGAGGCCCTGCTTCGGCAGATCAAGCCCGCCGACCGGGTGGTGGCGCTGGCGATCGACGGCGACGCGCCCGACTCGGTCGGGCTGTCGAGAAAGCTCTCCGCCTGGGCAGGCGACGGCCGCCGCGTGGTGTTCGTGATCGGCGGCTCGCTGGGCTTAAGCGATTCAATCCTGCGCCGCGCCGACGAGCGGCTGTCCTTCTCCCGGCTGACCTTCCCGCACACACTGATGCGCGTGATCCTGCTTGAGCAGATTTACCGCGCGCGGAAAATAGCGTCGGGGGAACGCTATCATAAGTAGGGGCCGATGCCCGCATCGCCTCGCTCCGGGCCGACGGATCCGGATTGCGTCCATTGCCGTAAGGGCGACCTTTGGCCGCTCGAATGCGGATTGACCATTCCTGACCTTTAACCGGAAATTAGCGTTTGAACCCATTGACAAAGCTTTGCCCGAGTGTTACTCTATACCCAAGACCTGGCACTCGACCATCGAGAGTGCTAACAGCGAGGGGAGGGGCGGCCGATGCGGATGGACGAGCGCAAGTTTTTGATCTTGCAGGCGATCATCGACGACTACATCATGACCGCCGTTCCGGTCGGCTCGCGCACCATCTCGCGCAAGCAGGGGGTCGGGTTTTCGCCGGCTACGATTCGCAACGAGATGAGCGACCTGGAGGAACTGGGTTACCTCGACCAGCCGCACACGTCGTCCGGCCGGGTGCCCTCGCCCAAGGCCTATCGGCTGTACGTCGACCATCTGCTCAAGGTGTCGGAGGTTGGGCGCGAGGACGCCGAGCGGATATCCGCTTACCTGCACCAGCGCGCCACCCAGGTGGAGCAGGTCATCAAGCGCGCGGCGCAGGTGCTCAGCGACATCACCCAGTACACGGCCCTCGTGACCGCGCCCGAGGTGGAGGCGCTGCGCATCGTGCGGGTGCAGTTGGTGCCCGTCAGCGCGTCGAAGGCGCTGGTGATCGTGGTGACGAGCGCCGGGCTCATTAAGGACGCGGTGATCCGCGTACCCGAGGCGCTTGGGTCCCACCACCTGTACGAGCTGTCGCAGATGCTCACCAACCAGCTGCACGGCCTGTCGCTTTCCGAGGTGCGCCGCCGGTTCGCGGAGTTGTTCGTCGGCATGAAGGAAAACCGCCGGCTGCTCGCCGGCGTGCTGGAAGTGATCGAGAACCGGCTCGAGGACGAGGCCAAGGGTGAGGTGATGGTGGGCGGCAGCGCCAACCTGCTCAGCCACCCCGAGTATGCCGACGTCGAGAAGGCCAAGCACTTCCTGAGCGTGCTCGAATCGCGCGAGAAGCTGTACCCGCTGCTCAAGCAGGCGGGTGCGATGGAATTTACGATCCGCATCGGGCCGGAAAACGACCTGCCCGAGCTTAGCGAGTGCTCGCTGGTCACGGTGGGCTACCACATGGGCAAGCAAGCCGGCGGGACGATCGGCATCATCGGGCCCACGCGCATGGATTACGGCCGGGTGTTGTCGGTTTTGTCCTACATGGGCAGAATGATCACCGAAATGTTGTCGGAGAATTAAGAGGTGTGAGCATTGAAGGACAGGGAGCTGAAAAGACCCATGCCCAACGAGGGCGAGCAGATCGAGGAGCAACTCAGCGACGCCGAGGCCACCGAAGCCGAACAGCCGGAGGCCGGGGCGGCGCCCATCGCCGAATGGCAGGCGGCGCTCGAGACCGCGGTCAAGCAACGCGACGAGTACCTGTTAATGGCGCAGCGGGTGCAGGCCGACTTTCAGAATTTCAAGCGCCGCAACGCCCAGTCGCGCGCGGACGGCTACCAGGACGGCATATGTGAAGCGTTAACCGCGCTGCTGCCGGCGCTCGACAACATCGACCGGGCGATTCGGGCGGCCGACGAGGCGGGCGACGGATCCCCGCTCGCCGAGGGCGTGAAGATGACCCGTCGGTTGCTTATGGAAGAGGCGGGCAAGCTGGGCCTCGAGGAGGTGCCGGCGCTTCATGAAAGATTCGACCCCGAGCTGCACAACGCCGTCATGCGCGCCGAGGAAGGCGAGAGCGGCATGGTGCTCGAGGTGTTTCAAAAGGGCTACCGCGTAAAAGACCGCATCATCCGCTACGCCATGGTGAAAGTGGCCGCGGAATAGCAGCATACACAATCAACATCCAATCCAGATTCATTTAGGAGGATCATCATATGGGCAAGATCATCGGCATTGACCTGGGCACCACCAATTCCTGCGTGGCGGTCATGGAGGGCAGCGAGCCCACCGTCATCCCCAACCCCGAAGGCAGCCGCACCACCCCGTCGGTGGTGGGCTTTGCGAAGAACGGAGAGCGGCTGGTCGGCCAGGTGGCCAAGCGCCAGGCCGTCACCAACCCCGACCGTACCATCTCCTCTATTAAGCGCGAGATGGGCACCGACCACCGCGTCAAGATCGACGGCAAGGACTACACGCCGCAGGAGATCAGCGCGATGATCCTTTCTAAGATCAAGTCGGACGCCGAGGCCTACCTCGGCGACAAGGTGACCCAGGCGGTCATCACCGTGCCGGCCTACTTCTCCGACGCCCAGCGCCAGGCCACCAAGGACGCCGGCCGCATCGCCGGCCTCGAGGTGCTGCGCATCATCAACGAGCCCACCGCCGCGGCGCTGGCCTACGGACTCGACAAGGAAGAGGCGCACAAGATCCTGGTGTACGACCTGGGCGGCGGCACGTTTGACGTATCGCTGATGGAGATCGGCGACGGCGTGTTCGAGGTGCTGGCCACCGCGGGCAACAACCGCCTCGGCGGCGACGACTTCGACAACCGCGTGATCGATTACGTGGCCGAGGAGTTCAAGCGCGAGAACGGCATCGACCTCAGGCAGGATCGCATGGCGCTCCAGCGCCTGCGCGAGGCCGCCGAGAAGGCCAAGGTGGAGCTGTCGGGCCTGATGAGCGTCAACATCAACCTGCCGTTCATCACCGCCGACGCGACCGGCCCCAAGCACCTGGACGTGACGCTGACCCGCGCCAAGTTCAACGAGTTGACCGCCGACCTGGTGGATAAGACCATCACCCCGCTCAACCAGGCGCTGCGCGATGCCGGGCTCGCCGCCTCGCAGGTAGACAAGGTCATCCTGGTGGGCGGATCCACCCGCATCCCCGCGGTGCAGGAAGCCGTGCAGCGCGTGGTCGGCAGGGAGCCCTACAAGGGCATCAACCCCGACGAGTGCGTGGCCATCGGCGCGGCGATTCAGGCGGGCGTGCTGGGCGGCGAGGTCAAGGACGTGCTGCTGCTGGACGTGACGCCGCTGTCGCTGGGCATCGAGACCATGGGCGGCGTGTTCACCCGGCTGATCGACCGCAACACCACGATCCCCACCAAGAAGAGCCAGGTATTCTCCACCGCCGCCGACGGCCAGACCGCCGTTGACGTGCACGTGCTGCAGGGCGAGCGCGAGATGGCCGCCTACAACAAGACCTTGGGCCGCTTCCAGCTGTCGGGCATCGCGCCCGCGCCGCGCGGCGTACCGCAGATCGAGGTCACGTTCGACATCGACGCCAACGGCATCGTGCACGTGAGCGCCAAGGACCTGGGCACCGGCAACGAGCAGAAGATCACGATCACCGCCTCGAGCAATCTGTCCGAGGACGAGATCAAGAAGGCCATGGCCGACGCCGAGCGCTACGCCGGCGAGGACAAGGCCAAGAAGGAAGAAGTCGAGGCGTTCAACCACGCCGACAGCCTGATCTACCAGACCGAGCGCACCATGAAGGAAATGGAGGGCAAGCTCGATCCGGCCGACGCGGCCAAGCTCAAGGATGAGCTCGAGCAGTTCAAGAAGCTGCGCGAGGGCAATAACGCCGCCGAGATCAAGCGGGCGTCCGAGCAGTTCGCGCAGATGACCTACGAAATCTTTGGCAAGGTGTACCAGCAGCAGGGCACGCAGGGCGGGCCTGAAGGCGAAGGCCCCGCGAGCGGCAGCGTCAACGAGGACGGCACGGTTGAATCGAACTTTGAGGAGAACAACTAATCCAACCTAACGGGCCGCAGGGGGGAAGGGGTGCTTGCCGATGATTTGGGGCAAGCACCTTGCCCTGTGGAAAGGGGGGCGTGCGCTTGGCGACCAAGCGTGATTACTACGAGGTGCTGGGGCTGACCAAGTCGGCCTCCGACGCCGAGATCAAGAAGGCTTATCGGCAGATGGCCAAAAAACTGCATCCGGACGTGAACCCCGGCGATAAGCAGGCCGAGGAGAAGTTCAAGGAACTCAACGAGGCCTACGAGGTGCTGTCCGACGCCCAGAAGAAGGCGCGCTACGACCAGTTCGGCCACGAGCAGCCGGGACAGGGCTATGGTTACGGCGGCTTCGAGGGCTTCGGGGGTTTTGGGGGTGGCGGCGCAAGCTTCGGCGGGTTCGACGACATCTTCTCGGCGTTCTTCGGCGGCGGCGCGACCGGCGGACAGCATAGCGGCCCCATGCAGGGCGACGACCTGCGCTACGAGGTGACGCTGTCGTTCGAAGAGGCGGCCAAGGGCTGTTCCAAGGACATCAACCTGACGCGCCGCGAAACCTGTACCGCCTGTCACGGCAGCGGCGCCAAGGAGGGTACCCAGCCCCAGACCTGCTCGGCCTGCAGGGGCGCGGGCCAGGTGCGCGTGACGCAGAACACACCGTTCGGGCGCATCCAGAACGTGCGCGCCTGCGACGCCTGCCACGGCACCGGCAAGGTAATCAAGGATCCCTGCTTAAAGTGCGGCGGCCAGGGCCAAGTGCGCGTCACCAAGCGCCGCACGGTGAAGATCCCCGCCGGCATCGACGACGGCCAGGTGATCCGCGTGAGCGGCCAGGGCGAAGCGGGGGTGCGCGGCGGCCCGCCGGGCGACCTGCAGGTACTGGTGCGCGTTAAGCCCCACAAGTACTTCACGCGCCGGGGCACCGACCTGCACTGCGCCGTGCCCGTCTCGCTGACGCAGGCGGCGCTGGGCGCGGAGATCGACGTGCCCACGCTGGACGCGCCGATCAAGTATGCGGTGCCCGAAGGCACGCAGCCGGGTACGGTGTTCCGCATCAAGGGCCAGGGCATCCCCTCGCTGCGCAGCGGGGCCAAGGGCGATTTGTTCATCGAGATCAACGTGGAGGTGCCCAAGAAGCTGACCGACAAGCAAAAGGACCTGCTGCGCCAGTTCGAAGGCACGATGACCGGCAAGGAATACGAGCAGCGCAAGTCGTTCTTTGATCGGATGATGGATGCGTTCAGCTAAAGAAAAGCCGCCGCGCAAGGGTGCTTCGACCCTGCGCGGCGGCTAAATTGATACAATCAAAGCGAGGAAGACCGTTGTCGTATCCCATGGGCTTGCGCCCGCCGGTTATCCTTTTATGGAATCGCCGTGTAGGTCGGACTGCATGGCGATTCGTTTATCTCCTGTCGTCATGCTTACCGCGAAAAACCGCATCCAGCAAGTCGAGAACCGTTGCCGCGGTTTTACCAACCGGAACAGGAACGGGGTGCGTTGGGCCCTCCACTCAATTCGCAGTGGTCGTCCCGCGCCGTTGGCGTGGATGCTCCCCTGCTCATTGGGCTGGCGCCCTCCAACCCCCACAGGGACTTTGCCCCTTGAGAATCCCCGTAACCGTGCGCGTGTGGGATGCGTTAGGACAGGATCAAGCTTTCGCCGGTCATCTCGGCGGGTTGCTTTAGGCCCATCAGCGTCAGCATCGTGGGGCACAGGTCGCACAGCTTGCCGCTCTTCCGCAGCGTATGCTTCGGCTGCGCCGGGTCGACCACGATCACCGGCACCGGGTTGGTGGTGTGCGCGGTGAACGGGCCGTGGGTCTCGGGGTCTTCCATCTGGTCGGCGTTGCCGTGGTCGGCGGTGATGATCGCCTTGCCGCCCTGGGCGACGATCGCGTCCACCACCCGGCCCACGCACTCGTCGACCGCCTTGACCGCCTTGACCGCCGCCTCCATGATGCCCGTGTGGCCCACCATGTCGCAGTTGGCGAAATTCAGGATAATCACGTCGTACTTGCGCGCCTCGATCTCCTTGAGCACCGCCTCTGTGACTTCGTACGCGCTCATCTCGGGCTTCATGTCGAACGTAGCCACCGTCGGCGAGGGCACCAGGATCCGATCCTCGCCCGGGAAGGTCTTCTCCTCGCCGCCGTTGAAGAAGAACGTCACATGCGCGTACTTCTGCGTCTCGGCGATGCGCAGCTGCGTAAGCCCCAGCCCCGAGACGTATTCGCCCATCGTCATCGCCAGCGTGTCGGGCGGGTAGGCGACCTGCACATTCGGCATCGTGGCGTCGAACTGCGCCATGCACACGTAGGTCAGCGGTAAGAACCGCCGCCGCGCAAAGCCCGTGAACGCGGGGTCCACGAACGCGCGGGTGATCTGGCGCGCGCGGTCGGGCCGGAAGTTGAAAAACACCACCGAGTCGTTCTCCCCGATCACCTCGCCGCCCTCGATCACCGTAGGCAGCATGAACTCGTCGGTGACGTGGTTCGCGTAGGAGTCCTCGATTGCCCGGACCGGGTCGCTCGCCTTGACGCCCTCGCCGTAGCTCATGGCGGCATAGGCCTTCTCTACCCTGTCCCAGGCGAAGTCGCGGTCCATTGCGTAGAAACGGCCCATCACACTGGACACGCGGCCGACGCCGATTGCATTCATCTCGGCGACCAGCTCGCGCATGTAAAGCGCGGCCGAGGACGGCGGCACGTCGCGCCCGTCGAGCAGCGCGTGTACGTATACGCGCGAGAGGCCGTGCGCCTTGGCCATCTTCAGCAGGCCGTACAGGTGCTCCTGGTGCGAGTGCACGCCGCCGGGCGACACAAGGCCGATCAGGTGCAGCGCGGTGTTCTTTTTCTTTGCATTTTCCATCGCGCTAAGCAGCGCCGGGTTCTCGAAGAACACGCCGTCCTCGATGTCCTTGGTGATCTTGACCAGCATCTGGTAGACCACGCGGCCCGCGCCGATGTTGGTGTGGCCCACCTCGCTGTTGCCCATCTGGCCGTCCGGCAGGCCCACGTCGCGGCCCGACGCGCCGATCTGCGTGGCCGAATAGGCCGCCCGAAACCGATCGATGTTGGGCGTGCCCGCCACGTGGATGGCGTTGGCATCGGAGGGCGGCGCGACGCCGAAGCCGTCCAGGATGATTAGTGCGGTGGTTGTCATCAGAAATTCACCACCTGGGCGAAGTCGGCCGCCTTCAGGCTGGCGCCGCCGATCAGGCCGCCGTCGATCTCGCTCTGCGCCATCAGGCCACGGACATTGGAGCCCTTCATCGAGCCGCCGTACTGGATGCGCACCTGCTCGGCCACGTCCTTACCGTACCGGCCCGCGATCGCCTTGCGGATCACGCCGATCGTCTCGTTGGCCTGCTCGTCGGTGGCGGTCAGGCCGGTGCCGATCGCCCAGACCGGCTCGTAGGCCACGACCACGCCGGCGACTTCTTCCTTGGTCAGGCCGGTCAGCGCCATCAGCGTCTGGCAGCACACGATCGGGTCGGTGTAGCCGTCTTCGCGCTCGTCCTTGAGCTCGCCCACGCAAATGATCGGGGTAAGGCCGGCCTTGACGGCGGCCACGGTGCGCCGGTTGACGCTCTTGTCGGTCTCGCCAAAGTACTGGCGGCGCTCGGAGTGGCCGATGATTACATGGGTGCAGCCCACGGCCTTGAGCATGTCGGCCGACAGCTCGCCGGTGTACGCGCCGCTTTGCGCAAAGTGTACGTTCTGCGCCCCGAGCTTGACGTTGGTGCCGGCGATCGCGTCCTTGACGGCGCCGAGGCACACGGCGGGCGGACACACGACCACGTCGCACTTGGCGTCCTTGACCAGCGGGATCAGTTCCTTCACGAGGGCGACCGCCTCTTCGGGGGTCTTGTTCATCTTCCAGTTGCCGGCAATGATCGGTTTGCGCATGGGATATTCCTCCTACAATTTATCGTCGTAATGGTTGTGGCTATTTGTCGTTCAGGGCCGCGACGCCGGGCAGCACCTTGCCCTCGAGGAACTCGAGCGACGCGCCGCCGCCGGTGGAGATGTGGCTCATCTTGTCGGCCAGGCCCATCTGGGTGACCGCCGCCGCGCTGTCGCCGCCGCCGATGATCGTGGTCGCATCGGACGCCGCGAGCGCCTTGGCCACCGACAGCGTGCCCTCCGCGAAGTTGGGCATCTCGAAGCAGCCCATCGGGCCGTTCCACACGACGGTCTTGGCGTCCTTGACCGCGTTCTCGAACAGTGTAATCGTCTTCGGGCCGATGTCGAGCGCCATGTAGCCCTCGGGCACGCCGGCCTCGCTGTCGACCGTCACGATCTTGGCGTCGTTGCTGAACTGGTCGCCGCAGACGCTGTCAACCGGCAGCAGCAGCTTCACGCCCTTTTGCTCGGCCTTGGCCATCAGGTCCTTCGCGAGGTCGATGCGCTCCTCGTCCAGCAGCGAGTTGCCGATGCCGTAGCCCTTGGCCTTGAGGAAGGTGTAGGCCATGCCGCCGCCGATAATCAGCGCGTCCACCTTCTCGAGCAGGTTGGTGATGACGCCGATCTTGTCCTTGACCTTCGCGCCGCCCAGAATCGCGACGAACGGGCGCTTGGGGTTCTCGATCGCGCCGCCCAGGAAGTCGAGCTCCTTGCCGATCAGGAAGCCCGCCACCGCGCTCAGGTAATTGGCCACGCCCGCCGTGGAGGCGTGCGCGCGGTGCACGGTGCCGAACGCGTCCGACACATACAGCTCGGCGAGGTCTGCGAGCTTCTTCGCGAACGCCGGGTCGTTCTTTTCCTCCTCTGCGTGGAAGCGCACGTTCTCGAGCAGCACCGCGCGGCCCGGTTCGACGGAAGAGGCCAGCCGCTGCGCGTCCTCGCCGACGACGTCCTTGGCGAGCTTCACGTCAAAGCCCAGCTTGCCGCTCAGGGAGGCAGCCACCGGCGCGAGCGAGTACTTCATGTTGAATTCGCCCTTGGGCCGGCCCAGGTGCGAGCACAGGATGACGCGCGCGCCGTTTTCGAGCAGGTACTTGATCGTGGGCAGCGCCGCGTTGATGCGGGTCTCGTCGGTGATCTTAGCCTCAGCGTCGAGCGGCACGTTGAAGTCGCACCGCACCAGCACTTTCTTGCCCTTCACGTCGATGTCCCGGATGGTCTTCTTATTCATGCAGCATCGCTCCTTCTTCAATTTAAGTCTGACAATTTTATACCAAACATATCTTACTCCGTCAATGTTAATCTGGGAAGTAGCGCAAAAATCAATTGATGAGATTGCTCCATATTTAACGTGAGAATGATATAGTAGGGATCGGAATTTATCCAAGCGCATGCCATAATGTCCCCAAGGAGGGATGCGAGCAGATGACGGCAGACAAGCAAGCGATCATTGAGATAAACGACGCTCACTTTGCCTATCCGCAGGAGGCGGGCGAGGCGGTGGCCGGCGTTTCATTGACGATATGCGAGGGCGAGTTCCTGGCGATTCTCGGCCACAACGGCAGCGGTAAATCGACGCTGGCCAAGCTGATGAACGCGCTGTTTACGCCCTCGAGCGGCAAGATTGCGGTGGCGGGCATCGACGCGACCCGCCCCGAGAACGCCTGGGACGTGCGCAGGTCATGCGGCATGGTATTTCAGAACCCGGACAACCAGCTGGTGGCGACCGTCGTCGAGGAGGACGTGGCGTTCGGCCTTGAGAACATGGCCGTGGAACCCGCCGAGATCCGCCGCCGGGTGGACGAGGCGCTCGCGCTCGTGGGCATGCAGGATGCGGCGCAGAGCGCGCCCCACATGCTGTCGGGTGGGCAGAAACAGCGCGTGGCGATCGCAGGGGTGCTGGCGATGCGCCCGCGCGCGATCGTGTTCGACGAGGCCACCGCGATGCTCGACCCGTCGGGGCGCGAGGCCGTGCTCAATGTGGTTCGGCGCATCAACCGCGAAGAGGGCGTGACGGTCGTGTGGATCACCCACTTCATGGACGAGGCCGCGCTCGCCGACCGGGTGCTGGTGATGGACCGGGGACGAATCGCCATGGAGGGCGAACCGCGGGCGGTGTTCGCCCGCGCGGACGAGCTGGATGCGCTCGGGCTGGCGGTGCCGGAGATGACGGCGCTGGGCATCGAACTGCAAAGACAGGGCGTCGGGGTGCCGGACGGCATCCTGACGGTCGATGAAATGGCGGTGGCACTGTGCCGATTGAAATCAGAAATCTGACGCATGTATACGCGCCGGACAGTCCGTTTACCTCGATCGCGGTCGAGGACGTGAGCGCGACGATCAGGGACGGCGAGCTGGTGGGGCTGATCGGCCACACCGGCAGCGGCAAATCGACGCTGGTGCAGCATCTCAATGGGTTGCTTCGGCCCACCTCCGGCACCGTGCTCGTCGACGGGGTGGACCTGTTTCAGAAGGGAGCCGACCTCAAGGCGATCCGCTGCCGGGTGGGGCTGGTGTTCCAGTACCCCGAATACCAGCTGTTTGAGGAGACGGTCGTGCGCGACATTGCGTTCGGGCCGAAGAATCTGGGGCTTTCGCAGGCCGAGGCCGAAGCGCGCGCGCGCGAAGCGGCCAGGGAGGTGGGGCTGCCCGAGGAACTGCTCGAGCGGTCGCCGTTCGAATTGTCGGGCGGGCAGAAGCGCCGCACAGCGATTGCCGGGGTGCTGGCGATGCGGCCCAAGACGCTGGTGCTCGACGAGCCGGCCGCGGGGCTCGACCCGGCCGGGCGGCGCGACATGCTCGAAATGCTCAAGGCGCTGCACGCCGAGGGCGCCCTGACGCTCGTCATGGTGTCGCACTCGATGACCGACGTGGCGCGCCTATGCGGGCGGGTGCTGGTGATGAACAAGGGCCGCCTGGCGCTCGACGGCACACCCGCCGAGGTGTTCGCCCAGGCGGAAGCGCTCGAGGCGATGGGGCTGGGCCTGCCGCGCGCCGCTCAACTGAGCCGGGCGCTTCACAAGGCCGGGTTCGCTCTGCCCGAGGGGCTGTGGCGCATGGAGGACGTGGAGGCGGCGATCGTCCGGGTGCTGAAGGGGGGCGCGGCGCATGGTTAACATCACGCTCGGCCAGTACTTCCCCGGCGATTCGGTCGTACACCGGCTGGATCCGCGCATGAAGCTGATCCTGACCGCGGCCGTGATCGTGGCGGTGTTTCTGTGCAAGGGCTTCGTGTCCTACGCCCTGATGTTTGGCTACATTCTGGGCGCGGCGCTGATATCCGCTGTGCGCATCAAGCTGATGTTCAAGGGCATCCGGCCCATCCTGTTCATCGTCGCCCTGACGTTTGCGCTGAACGTGCTGTTCACGCCGGACGGCGACGCGATCGTGCGCATCGGCTCGTTCGCGATCACCTGGCAGGGGCTGCGCATGGCGAGCTACATGGCGCTTCGGCTGGTCCTGCTGGTGTTTGGCACGCAGTTGCTCACCCTGACCACTTCGCCGATCGCGCTGACCGACGGGCTCGAGCGGCTGATGCGGCCGCTCAAGCGCATCGGCTTTCCGGCGCACGAGCTGGCGATGATGATGTCGATCGCGCTTCGGTTCATCCCCACGCTGATGGAGGAGGCCGACAAAATCATGAAGGCGCAAAAGGCGCGCGGCGCCGACTTCGAGAGCGGCAACCTGACCCGGCGCGCGAAGGCGATGCTGCCGCTGCTGGTGCCGCTGTTCGTGTCGGCGTTCCGCCGCGCGGACGAGCTGGCGCTGGCGATGGAGGCGCGCTGCTATCGGGGCGGCGAACACCGCACCCGCATGAAGGTGCTCAGGTACACGCGGCTCGACCTGTACGCGCTGATCTCGATGGCGCTCCTGATCGCGCTGGTGGTGGCGCTGCCGGTATGAGGATCAAGCTGACCATATCCTACGACGGAACCGGATACGCCGGCTGGCAGCGCCAGGAAAACGCGCTCAGCGTGCAGCAGGTGGTCGAGGACGCGCTGACGAGGCTGACCGGCGCGCGGGCGGCGATTGTCGGGGCCAGCCGCACCGACGCCGGTGTGCACGCGCTTGCGCAAGTGGCCCACTTCGACACCGATTCGCGCATCCCCCCGGACAAGTTCGCCTACGCGCTCAACACCATGCTGCCGCCCGATGTGCGGGTGACGGCCTCCGAGGCCGTGGACGGCGACTTCCACGCCCGCTTCTCGGCCACCGGCAAGCGCTACGCCTATCGCATATGGGACGGTCCGCACGCCAGCGCAATTTATCGCAACCTGTCGGCGCATGTGATCTACCCGCTCGATACAGACCTCATGCACCGCGAGGCGCTCTCGCTCGTCGGCCGGCACGACTTCGCCGCCTTTGCGGCCAGCGGCTCGGCGGTCAAAGACACCGTGCGCGACATCTACGCATGCGCGGTCGCGCGCGGCAATGACGGCTTTATCGTCTTCACGGTGCGCGGCAAGGGCTTCCTCTACAACATGGTGCGCATCGCCGCCGGTACGCTGATCGCCGTAGGCAGCTTAAAGCTCGCCCCGGGCGCGGTCGGGCGCGCGATTCAAAGCCGCGACCGCCTGGACTTAGGCCCGACCGCGCCGGCGAAGGGGCTGACGTTGGTGGGGGTTGAATACGGAAATATTGTCGAAAATGCTCGCAGCCGGAACGCCTGTATGCCACAACGAACGCGGCCGGAAGGCTGACCGCATGTGCGATTTGCGAACACGCCCGCTGGCGAGAAAAATGGAAGGCGAGGCAATGGCGGATGGCAGCGTATGCATCCATCATGCTTGTTCCGACGGGGACCGGATTGCTCATGGACCGGCGCAACGCAAACAGCAAAAGCCGGATGATGAAAGGTAAGAAAACCGCCGTGTAGTCTGCGCCTATGCAGCGATTCTGTAAAGATAGTCGGCAGGCGCAAGTCCATAGGCGCGAAAACACTCTCCCCTATCGTGATTATCCGGAGCGTCGGTCAAAGGTCAAACGGAATTCTGCGCGGAGTTTTGCGCCGAACGCGCGGCCACAACATCGTGTTAAGAATCGCGGATGGTTCTTGACATTTGCTCCGGTTGCGGTATAATAGCATCTGTCAGTTTGAAATCCCCTGTGGTTTCGCGGCTGACTGAGGCTCAGATAAGCGCCCAAGTATGCGGCCAGCTGGCGTAGCTCAATTGGCAGAGCAGCTGATTTGTAATCAGCAGGTTGCGGGTTCGAGTCCCATCGCCAGCTCCAAATGAAGCTGGCACCGGCGACGAAGACAGTCTGAGTACCATGGCTTGGATGGGTTCCCGAGTGGCCAAAGGGAGCAGACTGTAAATCTGCCGTCGCAGACTTCGGTGGTTCGAATCCACCCCCATCCACCAACAAGCGGGAATGGCGGAATTGGCAGACGCGCTAGATTCAGGTTCTAGTGTGCAATACGCACATGCAGGTTCAAGTCCTGTTTCCCGCACCACAATCCGTCTCGAAAGGGACGGATTCTTGTTATATTTAGGGCTCTTTGTCAACCGTAG
>NZ_JBISDI010000005.1:0-129244 GCF_051162045.1 Anaerozeibacter quisquiliarum | reverse complement strand
CCGCCGCGAATTTTGGGCTTTATGGACTACTTGAACTCAGCCTGCCACTGCTCCTGAACCTTGGCGAGGCAGTCGTCGATCGTCTGTTTGCCCTCGAGCGCGCCCTGGAACTGCTCGGCGAAGACGCGCATCAGCTCTTCCGCCACCGGCAATCCGACAAACTCATTGCAGGCGTAGCTCTGTTGATAGATCTCAAACGCCTTGGCAAACAGCGGATCCGCCTTGGAATAGTCCGGCGCCGCCTTTGTGTTGCCGGGGAAGGCGTTGGCGGTCGAGGCGAGGCGGGCGTTGATGTCGCTGCTCAGCAGGAAATTGACCAGCTTCCAGGCCTCTTCCTTGTGCTGCGAGTTCTCGCTTACGCCGATGCCCCACGCCGCGTACACCATGCCGCGCTCTCCCTGATAATCATCCTTGGCGGGTACCGAGCAGACCGAGAAGTTGAGCTCCGGGTTGCGCTCGCGGATCATCGTGATGTGGGCCAGCGTATCCACCATCGTGCCGATGCGGCCGTTGACGAACTCCTCGACCTTGTCCTGCTCCTGCTTGGAGAACGAGCCGGGAGAGACGACGCCCTGATCGTAGAGGTCCTTGATGAAGGTCAGCGCTTCCTTGACGTCGGCGTTGCCCACGTTGGGCGTGCCGTCCGCGTTCATCATGCTGCCGCCGGAGGCCCAGACCCAGGACATCGTGTCGTTTTGGATGCCGTTGGGCGACTGCAGCGAAAGCGGTAGCACCCAGCCGTACTGATTCTTGTCCGCGTTGGTCAGCGCTTGTGCGGCGGCGAGAAACTCGCTGCGGTTGGCGGGCAGGGCTTCGATGCCGGCGGCCTTCAGCATGTCGTTGTTGACGAACATCGTGTAGGCAAACGTGACGACGCCGTACATGTGGTTCTTGCCGCCCACGGCCACCTTTGCGCCAAATTCGCCGTCGTCGGTCTTGTAGGTCGCGACCAGGTCGTCGAGGTTGGCGATGGCGCTCTGCTTGGCCAGATCGTTGACCCAGGCGCCGTCCAGACCCACCACGTCGCTCAGCGTGCCCGTCGCGGCGCCGGCGATGATCTGATCCTTCGTGCTGGAATAGGGTCCGGACACCAGTTCCACCTTGATGCCGGGATTTTGCGCTTCGAATTCGTCCATCAAGCCTCGGAAGAACCCCTGGGGCAACTCCGGTTCCCACCACTGAATGAACTCGATCTTCACATCCTCCTGAGCGAGCGCGGAGATGCCGCCGAGCGAGCACAGCAGCATGATCGTAAGAAAGACGGACAGCAACTTCTTCATAGATCCAATTCTCCTTCCTTTTCTCTGGATGGCGCAGGATCGACCCGAGCCGGCATTCGGTTCAATCCATCGGTATGAGTATAGTATAAGCGTCATATATTGTCAATACAGATATAAAAGAATTTTTATCCGTGTATCTATTCGCAAGCTTTAATAATTATTAGGCAGTAATTCACCATGTTTTTAGGAATTATCCATGTAAACCGTCTATTTTGCAACGCCTGATTCAGAATCCGTCTGCGCCGTCCGCCCCTATTTCATCAAAAAAGATGTTGCAGCGGCGGCGGCGGTCGGGTACGGGATTGATTTTTGCATGGTATGCGTATACAATGTCGGTAGGACAAATTCAGGCGGCGGTGATTTCACATGATCAGCGACTCCATCATCGAAAACCGAAAATACTTCAAACGCAACAAGATCCTGTACCTCATCCGCACCGCGCCCAGGTGCTCCCGCTTCGACGTGAAAAAGCTGACCTCCTACAGCATGTCTACGGTGCTTTCGATCATCGACGAACTGGTCCAGAGCGGGTTCATCTACGAGGAGGAAAGCAGCGACGTCAAGGTGGGCCGCAAGCCCACCTGGCTGCGCATCAACCCGGACTACGGCGTGTTCATCGGGGTCGAATTCCACTTCGCGCACATCAATTGCGCGATGCTGGACTTTCAAGGCAACATCGCGCATCAGAGTTTCATGCCCTTCGACGCGGATACCGGTGCGGAGGAAGTGCTCGAAAAAGTCGCCGCGCTGATCTCGGACGCCCTCATGGCGGCGGGGTCGGGCCGCCGATTGCTCGGCATCGGCGTGGGCATTCCCGGTTACGGCGATTTCGAGAACGGCATCGGCATCGAGTACGCGCCGATCAAGTCGTGGCGCAACATTCCGGTCAAGGCGTTCATCGAATCGCGCTTCAGTTGCCCCTGTTTTGTGGAGAACAACGTAACCTCGATGGCCATGGGCTACAAATACGCCCACATGGTAGGCGGCAGCGACGATTTCCTGTTTGTGTCGGTCCGGACGGGTATACGGATCGTCCCGGTCATCAACAACGAGTTGTTCCTGAGCAACAAGGGCTACGCCGGCCAGCTCGGCCACGTGAAGGTCATGGGCGGCAGCCGGATGTGCATCTGCGGGCGGCGCGGCTGCCTCAACACCGAAGTTGCCGATACCGGTCTGCGCTCGAAGCTGATCGAGGACATCCTGGCCGGCCGTCAGCAGCGCGTCTTCGAGCTGGCGGCGTGCGATCTCGGCCAAGTCACGGTTCCCCTCTTCGTCCAGGCGGTCATGGAGGGTTGCGACGAGGCAATCCGCCTTTTGAAAGAGACGGCCGCGTGCCTGGGTCAGGCGCTGGGCATGATGTTGGATATCCTTGCGCCGCGGCGCGTGATCGTCTACGGAGAGTTGTGCCGCGTCGGCGACCTGTTCCTGGAGGGGCTTGTTTCGTCGATCCGCGATAACGCCATGCCCGTCAACACGGCAAATTTGTCCGTCATCCTGCTGCCCCCGGACGAGCGCCTCGGCGCGACCGGCGCGGCGCAGCTCGTCCTGCAAAAGCAGTTTGAATACTTGAAGGAGACCGTTTAGGGGCTGTGGCGCTTTTCTCGGCGCCACAGCCCACCGCACATCGCTACTGCTTCCTGTAACTCCCGCACATGCTCTCGTCCTCGGGCGAGCCGGTGCCGCCGCCGGGGCAGGCCTCGACGCGGATCGAGCGCAGCGAGCAGTAGTTCTGCTCGCCGCAGTGGAACGAGCAGCTGTCCACGCTGCATCGGATGTCGGTGTTGGCTTCCTTCTTGGCCATGTTGCATCATCCTTCCATTCAAATTACGTCTTTCGACGCTGATAGCTTGCCGCTTTCCGCTTTCATTCATGCGCCTTTCGTGCTATAATGGTGCGCAATACGAAAAAGGGAGGATCCGCATGAACAAGATCGAAATCGTAGGCAAGATCGGTTCGATGGCGATGATCCGCTCGGATAAGCGCGCGATCGACTACAACGTCATCTCGCAGGTGGCCGAGGCGCTGCGCCCGGGCATGATCTGGGTGACCAGCGGCGCGGCGGAGATCGGACGGCTCGACTACATGCAGCGCACGGGCCGGGAGCTCTCCGGCGACAAGGAAGAGATCAAGGCCGACTACTGCGCGCAGGGCCAAACCATCCTGATGAATAACTACCGCCAATTTGCGCGGCCGGAGTATTCGCTTCGGCAGGTGCTGCTCGAGCACCAGCACTTCAACAACCCGGTCAAGCGCGAGGCGATCAAGCGGCTGATGCTGCGCGCCGCCGAGCAAAACGCAGTGCCGATCGTCAACTACAACGACACGGTGTCGGATGAGGAAATCCGCAAGATGGAGCTGTTCGCGCTGCGCGAAAAGCAGGAGGACATCGTGGAATGCGTGGACAACGACGAGACCGCCGCGGTGCTGTGCGAGCTGGTGCAGGCGCGCTACCTCGTGATCCTGTCCTCCACCGAGGGCATCTACTTCGACGCGCAGGACCCGTCCACGCTGGTCCGGGAGGTTATCTGCCCGGACGCCGACACGCTGGTCAAGCGGATCGACGCGCTCAAGGAGAAGTGCGTGGGCGCGAGCCGCGCGGGTGCAAACGGCGCGCGCGCCAAGCTGGAATTCGCGATGAAGCCCGCGCTGCACGGCGCGACGGTCATCATCGGCCACGCCCGCTACCCGATAGCCGATCTGATCGGCGGCGGGGCCCCGCAAACGCGCATCGGCATCGCGCGGGATTAAAGCAACGGTGGCGCCGCCCTTCGGCAGCGCCACCATATTTTGGGACAAGTTTCCCCTCTGCCGGATCTTGCTCAGGGGATCGAAATGCCTCTGTGTCAAAGAACTCGATCAGCGCGATGCCCAGCCCGCCGCACAGCATTATACGCGTTGCGATGCCTGGATTTTTGCTCGCGCCGTTTTGATGTTCTTGACGGTTGAGGGGGATACCACACAAACGCGCGCCAGCGCATTAAACGGAGGGCGCATGCGAAGCGGCCGCCAAGACGCGCCCATTGCCGCCCACCCTCGCGCTATTGCTTACCGCCCAGCAGCGGACTCATCTCTTTTCTATACAGCACCGCCAACCGATGCAGCGCCCGCGTCAGCGCCACATAGAGCAACTTGGCGCTCGGGGGATCGTCGCCAAAGGCCAGCGCGCCGGCGTCGGCGAGGATCACGCCGTCGAACTCGAAGCCCTTGGCCGCGCCGGCCGAACACAGCAGCACGCCCGGCTCGTAGTCGCTCGCCTCGACGTCGAGCAGCCGCGCGTTCAGTTCCGGCGGCAGCCGCTTGAGCAGCCCCGGAAGTCCTCCGGCCCCGCGCGCCACCACCGCGATCGAGCCGCAGCCTTCCGCCTTCCACGCCCGCGCGATCTCCGCGATAAGATGCGCCTGCCGCGCGTCGGTTTCGAAACGCTCAAATTGCACCGGTTCCCCGTGGCGCAGCACCGGACGCGCGCCCTGCTGGCCCGGCGCGGGATGGCGCGCGGCCACCTTGAACGCCACCTCCATGATCTCCACGGTGCTGCGGTAGCTGGTGAGCAACCGGTGCAGCGCGGCGCGGCCGCCGAACACCTGCTCCTTGAGCACCGCCCAGTCGTTCAGGCCCCGGAACGACTGCACGCCCTGCATCAGGTCGCCCACCACGGTCAGGCTGGCCATCGGGGCATAGCGCGTCAGCAGCATGAATTCAAGCGCGCTGAAATCCTGCGCCTCGTCCGCCACGACGTGCCGGAACGCGCCGCGCTCGGTAACCGTCAGCCGGTGCGCGATCAGCGCTACCGGGGCCACGTCCTCCGGTTCAAGCGGCCGCCCGGCCTCGAGGCGGCCGAGCGTGTGCCGGGCGGCGGCTCGCGCGGCCGACCCGTCCGCCTCCGGAAGCAGTGATTCCAAAAATAACCGGTAGCACTCGACCGGCTCAAGCGACGGCATCCCCTTGAGCCGGTCCCTGACGAACGGGGCCACCCGGTCGCGCACCTCACGAATGCGCGCGTCGCGGCTTGAGACCAGCTGCGCGCGGCGCGCGGCCAGCGCAGCCGGGTCGCGCTCGGCCACGATCATTCGTTCGAGCCGCTTGTCGCATTCGGCCTCCATCCATTGCGCGAGCCGCCGCGCCGCCGCCTTCGCGCGCGCCGTCAGCGGCTTCTTGAACTCCATCAGCCGCCGCTCCATCGGGAAAGGCTTTTCATCCACCAGCAGGAACTGCCGAAGCTCGGCCTCGTCGTACAGCCGAACCGGCCCAAAGTCGATCGCGCCCCGCGCGAACGAGGCCTCGTAATCGGCAAGCCATGCTTCGAGCCGCTTAAACAACTCAAGCGAGCCCTTGAATTGGTAGATGCCGCGCAGCCGCTCGTATTCGTCCGCGGGAAGCCCCGCCATGTGCTCGGTGCGGTCGCGCGCGTCGACGCGCGGCATCTTCCTGCCCAGCCAGTCGCGCATCAGCTGCAAAAAGGTGCCTTGCTTCACGCGCTCCACGCCGAGGTCCGGCAGCACGCCCGATATGAAGCTCAGGAACAGCGGGTTGGGCGCGAGGATCAGCATCTGCTCGGGCCGAATCTGCCGATCGAACGCATACAACAGATAGGCGATGCGGTGCAGCGCGATCGTGGTCTTGCCCGAGCCCGCCACCCCCTGCACGATCAGCGAGCTTCCCAGCGGGTAGCGGATCACATAGTTCTGCTCGGCCTGGATCGTGGTCACGATCTCCTTGAGCCGGTCGGAAGCCATCGCGCCCAGCACCGACTGCAGGAATTGATCGCGCGAGACCAGGTCGGTGTCAAAAATGGCCTCGAGCCGGCCGTCCTTGACCGTGAGCTGGCGCTTAAGGCGCAGCTCGCCCTCCACCCGCCCGTCGGGCGCTTCGTAGCTGACCGCGCCCAGCTGGCCGCTGTAGTACAGGTTGGCGACCGGCGCGCGCCAGTCGATCACGGCGGCCTCGAGCGTACGCGTGTCGAGCACGCCCGTTCGGCCGATGTAATGGGTCTCGGGCGCGCCGCCCACGGGCACGAAGTCCACGCGCGTGAAATAGGGCGACAGCCGCGAGCGCGCGAGCCGCGCGATGGCGTCGAGCGACGCCGCGTACAGCTGCTCGCGCACCGGGACATGGTCGGGATCGTCCGCGCGCGCCGCCGCGAGCGCTTGGAGCGCCCCTTCGCGCTCGCGCTCGGCGACGCCTTGCTCCCGCTCGATCAGCGCAAGCGTATCGGTGAGTTTCAACGCCTCATACGCCGCTTCCGGATGCGCAGGCAACGCCATCCCCCTCGCCCCCTCTTCGCAAAATGGACGTATATCTTACCACAACGCGCCCATTTTGCCAAGCGATAAAAACTTGTGCGTCGCTTTCATGCTTACTTTCGCATCGTTCAACTCTTGCTTCGGCGTCGGGCGCGCTTTGCGGGTTTGCGGGCTGCTTCGTGGGGACGACGGCGGTCGGGCTCGCCGCCGGCTCGTCTGTTTTGCGCGATCCGAACATAAGGGAACTGGAGCCATAGGCCGACAAATTGCGGTTGCCAATATCGCAATCTCGCTGTACAATATTTGCATCATGCCGGAAGGGCGGGTGCGATCATGAAAAAGGGCCTGACGCACATCTACACGGGCGACGGCAAGGGCAAGACCAGCTGCGCAATGGGCATGGCGCTGCGCGCGGCGGGGAGCGGCCTCGCGGTCAACATATTCCAGTTCTGCAAAACCGAGCCGTCGGGCGAACTCAAGGCGCTTAAACTGCTGCCCGGCGTGACACTTAAGCGGGCGCAGATCGACACGCACAAGTTCGCATGGGACATGGACGCCGAAGAAAAGGCGCGGTGGAGCGAGGCGCAGCAGGCGCTGTTCGACGAGGCCTGCGAGGCAAGCGAGGCCAGCGAGGCAAGCGAGGGCGCGCTCTGCGGCCTCGTGATCCTGGACGAGGTGCTGGGCGCGGTCCGCGAGGGCGCGATCGACGAAGCGCAGCTTAGCTACCTGATCGGCCACAAGCACAAGGGCGTCGAGCTGGTCCTGACCGGCCGGAACGCGTCGCCCGCGCTGATCGCCAAGGCGGACTATGTGACCGAAATGCGCATGGTCAAGCACCCTTACACCGAGGGGATCCCCGCACGCCGCGGGATTGAATACTGACGCCGGAGGAGATTGAACCGATGACGACGAAGATCACGCGCGACCAGGCGCTTGAGCTGTTCAAGCGCTACAACGACCAACCGTTCCACCTTGCGCACGCGCTGACGCTCGAGGGCGTGATGCGCCACTTCGCGGGCACGATGGGCCATTTGGGCGAGGCCGATTTCTGGGCGCTGGTGGGCCTTTTGCACGACGTCGATTTCGGGCGCTACCCCGATCAGCACTGCCGCAAAGCGCCGGAGCTGCTCCGCGAGATCGGCGCCGAGGACGAATTCATCCGCGCGGTGGTCAGCCACGGCTACGGCATCGTGAGCGATGTCGCGCCCGTCCACCCCATGGAGAAGGTGCTGTTCGCCGTCGACGAGCTGACCGGCCTGATCGGAGCCGCTGCGCTGATGCGGCCGTCGAAGTCGGTCATGGACATGGAGGTCTCGAGCATCAAGAAGAAGTTCAAGGACAAGAAGTTCGCCGCCGGCTGCTCGCGCGACATCATCCTGCAGGGCGCGCAGCAGCTCGGCTGGTCGCTCGAGGAGCTGATGGAGCGCACGCTCGAAGCCATGAAAGCCTGCGAAGCCGAGGTGCAGGCGCAACTGTAAAGCGCTTTTTCAAATAGTTCCCACCAACCGATATGGCATCCAAATCACCTCCGCGTCCGTCACAAGTGGCGTACACGGAGGTGACGTATTGATGAGACGCAAAGTTTTCTTCGCGGCATTGCTGGCGCTGTCGATCGCAGCCAGCGCTTGGTCGGCCGCGCCCGCGCCCGCCTCCACGACGCCCCTCCCCTTCCCGATGGGTGAACAGGTTGCGCGGGCCGAGGCCACGCCGCCGAATCTCACGGCCAAGGCCGCGATCGTGATCGACGCAGACACCGGCAAGGCGCTGTTTGAAAAAAACGCCGATCAGCGCCGCGCGCCGGCCAGCACCACCAAGCTGATGACGCTGCTGCTGGCGGTGGAGCACGGCGGGTTGGACAAGGTGGTCATCCTGCCCGAATCCGCGGGCAAGGCGCCCGTCGGCTCGTCGCTCACGCCCGTCTATCCGGGCGAAAAAATGCCGATGCGCGACCTGCTCCACGCTCTGACGATCAAGTCGGGCAACGACGCGGCCAACGCAATCGGCACGATCGTGTCGGGCAGCGTGAATAACTTCGTGGCGGCGATGAACGCGCGCGCCGAAAAGATGGGGCTTGAGAACACCCACTTTGTCAACCCCCACGGCTTCCCGGCCGACGGTCACTACTCGAGCGCCCGCGACCTCGCGCGCATCACGCGCGAGGTGCTCCAAAACGCGACCTGCCGCAGGATTATCGAGACGCGCAGCCATACGATGAAGCCCACCGCGCGCCGCGGCGCGCTCAAGCTGACCAATGGCTACGCCATCCTCGATAAGGACAGCGACTACTACTATGCGCCGGCCTTCGGCGTCAAGACCGGCTATTCAGTCTCCTCGGGCCAGTGCTTCGTGGGCGCGGCCGCCAAGGGCGGGCATACGCTGATCTCGGTGGTGCTGCACAGCGCGCAGACCAAGCCCGAGAAATGGATCGACACCAGGAAGCTGATGGAGTACGGCTTTCAGAAGTTGGGCGCGTAGGTTGCATTTGCGCACGCCGCATGTTATAATCGCCCGTACAAACCCATACAAACGGGAGGCAATCCTGTGGCGATTCGCATCCATCGATGGGTGAAACATGCGGCCGCGCAATACGCGCGCTTGCCGGCGGCCGGACGATGCCTGGCTGCGATCGGGTTTTACGCACTGGGCTTTTGCTGCCTGTCGCTGCTCACCCGCGCGATTGTGCTGATCGGCGGGCGCTCCATCCTGTGGCAATTCGACTCGAGCGGCGAATACTATCCGGCCACGGCGTACTTTGTGCGAGCCGTGCGCCGTTTTTTGGCCGGCCTGGCCGCCGGGCGCATCGATTTTGACCAGTTCAGCTTTACCATCGGGCTGGGTGGCGACGTCATTTCCACGCTCAATTTCTATGGCTTCGCCGATCCCCTGCTGCTGCCAGCCGCGCTGCTCCCCGTCGACGACATGGAGTTGCTGTTCACGCTGTGCGTCTACCTGCGCCAGTTTTTGAGCGGGCTGTTCCTCTACATGTATCTGCGGCACATGGGCGCGCGGCGCAGCCACGCGGTCATCGCGGCGCTGTCCTACGCCTTTTGCGCCTTCGTCAACCGAAACACGCTCAAGCATCAAAACTTCCTGAACGCCGCGATGTACCTGCCGCTGGTTTTGTTGGGCTATGAACGGCTGACGAAGCGCGGCAAGGGCGCGCTGTTCGTCGCCTCGGTCGCCTGGCTCGCGATGAGCTCGTTCTATTTTCTGTACATGATCAGCCTGTTCCTGTTCGGCTACGCGCTGCTGCGCTTCTTCCGGACGCACGCGCGCGGCGAGCGGGCGCGCGCCCTTCCCCGCGCCGTCGGCCGCGCGCTGCTCCGCTATGCGCTGGGCATCGCCGTCGCGGGCGCGGTGCTGCTCCCGAGCATCTATGGCTTTCTGCATTCGGCGCGGGTCCCCGGGCCGCTCGCGCTGAACCTGTGGTTTTATTCGCCGCAGGAATACGCCTCCCATCTCTCGTGCCTGGCCTTCCCGCTCAACGCTTACTTTGAAACGGTCGCGATCTGGGCGCTCTGGGCGGCCATGGCGCTGATGCTCGATCGGCAGTCGTGCAAGCGCTATGGCTTGCGGGCGATCGCCGTGCCGGTCGCCCTCTACCTGCTCGTACCCTTCCCTTCCTATGCGCTCAACGGCTTCAGCTACATCTCGCCGCGCTCGGTGTTCCTGCTGTCCTTTCTGTTCTCCTGCGCGTTGGCTTTCGGCCTCGACGCGCCGCTGAAGGCGTCCGCGCGGGGGAAAGCGCTGCTGATCGGCACGACGGCCTTGCTGTTCCTGGGCTTCGTCTATACCCTGGTGCGCAGCAAGGATCTGACGAGCAAGACGGCGTACTACGCCTACATTGCCGTGGTCGGCCTCGCGTTCGCCGCGCTGTGCTTTGCGCTTTTGTATTTCGGCGCGCCCAAGCGCCGTGTGTATAAATGGGCGCCCGCCGCGGTGGCGCTGGCCGCGGTCGTCATGAACCTTGCGCTGAACGAGACCCTGTACGCCTATTGGCGCTATCAGGGCGGGCAGTTGCTGCCGGCGGGCAAGGCGGACGCCGTCGTCGCGTCCTCGCCCGCGTCCTCCGCCCCGGCTCCCGACGGGACGCACTTCTTCCGAACCGAGGTGCCCGGGCACGAGCTGTCGGTGCGCAACGAATCGATCATGCTCGGTTTCTATCCCACGGCCTGCTACCTGAGCATCCAGAACGCCGATAACCTGGAGCCTCTGGGCGAGCTCGAGGACAGCGGCCGCGTCGTGCTGCATTATACCACCGGTTTCGACGGGCGCGCCGCGCTGCTCGACGTGATGGGCGTGAAGTACTTTGCGACCGATGCCGATTCCAAGCAGCTGCCGCCCTACGGTTTTTTGAAAATATCCGAGGACGAACGCCATGCCGTCTACGAGAACGCGGCCGCGCCGGGGCTGTCGTACAGCACGCCGCTTTATCTTTCCCGCGCGGCGTACGACAAGCTGGACGCGCTCGGCAAGCAGCAGGCGCTCATGAGCGCGGCGATCCTCGAAAGCCCGCCGCCCTTTTCGCTTGCGCAGGCGACGCCCATCGACCGGCGCGTGCGGATTCCCTATTCGTTTGCCTGCTCGGACGGCATATCGTGGCGGGACGGTGTGCTCGACGTGCGCGAGGCGGGCGCGGAGATGACGCTGTCGTTTGGGTCCGCGCCGGGCTGCGAGACCTACCTGCGGCTTAAGGGTCTCGACATCTCCGGCGCGCCTTACGACATCATCGCGATTTCGGTTGCGGGCGATGGCTTTGAAAAAGAGGTCCACGCCTGTTCAGACAGCTATCAGTACCACTACGGCGCGACCAACTACATGGTCAACCTGGGCTACCGCGAGGGCGTGCTCGACAAGGCCACGCTGCGCTTTCCCGAGAAGGGCACGGTGCGCCTCGATGACATCGAGCTCTACTGTCTGCCGATGGACGGCCTGAACGCGCAGGCGGCCGCGCTCAAACGGGAGTCGATGACGCTCGTGCGCGTGGGCAACGACCGCGTCGAGGGCGATGTGAACTTCTCGAGCGGCCGGGTACTGGCGCTGGCCATCCCCTGGTCGGACGGATGGCGCGCCACCGTGGACGGTCAGGCCGCCGCGCTCGACCATTCCAGCGGCCTCACCATGGCGCTGCCGCTCAAAGCAGGCGCGCATCACGTGGTGTTGACGTATGAAAACCCATGGATGAAGCCCGGCCTCGCGCTGAGCGCGCTGGGCCTTTCGTGCGCCGTCGCGCTGGGGTTGATTGGGCGCCGGCGCAAAGGCCGAGCCGCGCGCCTCGGTTCATAGGCCATCCCGATGTAAAATCTTGCCCACGCCTTGACGTCCCCGCGCTGCGCGTGCTATACTGATTTGGTAAAGCAGGAGCAACCGCTTCTCACCCGGCGGCAACGCCAGCGCGGGTTTGTCATAGGAACCATGGTTCCCTATGCGTGAGAGCGGCCGTACTGCGCCGCTTATTTCTTTTGTCCCAACAGACTGAATTTCAGGAGGTGTATCGGTATCAACGATCTGATGATTAACCAGGAAATCCGTGACCGCGAGGTACGCTTGGTCGCCGAGGACGGCGAGCAGCTGGGGGTGATGCCTACGCATCAGGCCATAGCGCTGGCCGAAGAACGCAGTCTTGACCTGGTCAAGATTGCGCCGCAGGCCAAGCCGCCCGTCTGCAAGCTGATGGACTACGGCAAGTATCGCTTCGAGCAGTCCAAGCACGAACGGGAGATTCGCAAGAATCAAAAGATCATCACCCTCAAGGAGGTTCGCCTGTCCGCCACGATCGAGGATCACGATGTGGACGTGAAGTTCCGCAACGCGGTCAAGTTCCTGCAGGACGGCGACAAAGTGAAGGTGACGATCCGCTTCCGCGGGCGTCAGATCACCCATTCCGAAATCGGTCTGGAGGTCATGAAGGACTTTGCCGAGCGGCTCAAGGACCTGGGCGTAGTGGAGCGCCGCCCGCTGATCGAGGGGCGCAACATGATTATGATCCTCGCGCCCAAGATTAAAGATTAACCCCCCGCGAGGATGAGAGGAGGAAGACCCATGCCCAAACAAAAGACCCATCGGGGCGCCGCCAAACGCTTTTCGCTCACCAAGTCCGGAAAGGTCAAGCGTTCCCAAGCCTACAAGCGCCACATCCTGACCAAGAAGCCCACCAAGCGCACGCGCAACCTGCGCAAGGCCGCCTTCGTCGCGGCGGGCGAAGCCAAGGTCATGAAAAAGCTCATTCCCTATAAGTAAAGGAGGCGAATCGAAATGGCTAGAGTCAAGAGGGCCGTAAACGCCCTGAAAAAGCGTCGCAGGGTATTCAAGCTGTCCAAGGGCTACTTTGGCGCCAAGTCGAAGCAGTATCGCGCCGCGAGCGAGCAGGTTCGCCGCTCCCTGCGCTACGCATACATCGGCCGCAAGCTGAAAAAGCGCGACTTCCGCAAACTGTGGATCACGCGCATCAACGCCGCGGCGCGCGCGAACGGCCTGAGCTACTCGCGCATGATGAACGGCCTCAAGCTGTCCGGCGTGACGATCAACCGCAAGCTGTTGTCCGACCTCGCGGTCGCCCAGCCGGCCGCGTTCACGCAGTTGGCCGATACGGCCAAGAAGGCGTTGGGCTGAGGCGTATTCCCGGGGCTGTAGCGCTCAGATAAGGCGCTGCGGCCTTTTTCTATATGCACAGTACAAAGGGAGTGACCGGCCGTGGAAGTAACGCCCGTCATGTTATGGATCGTATGCCCGCTCGTGTTTCTGGCCGCGTTCGTCGATTCAATCGCCGGGGGCGGCGGGCTGATTTCGCTGCCGGCCTACCTGTTCGCGGGGCTGCCCGCGCAGCTGGCGTCGGGCAGCAACAAGCTATCGGCGCTATGCGGCACCGTCTTCGCCACCGCGCGCTACCTGAAGAGCGGACGCCTGCCGCTCGCGCCCGCATTGCTGGCGGTGCCGGGCGCGCTGATCGGTTCGGCGCTGGGCGCGTTTTTGCTCCAGCAGGTAAGCGAGCAATTCGCGCGCGCCTTCATGCTGGTCGCGCTGCCGTTGGTCGCGGTGCTGTTGCTCGTCAAGCGAGGCGAAGCCCCGGCTCGCCCGTTCGACGCGCGCCGCTACGCGGGCTGCGCCGCGATCGGACTGGCATGCGGGCTGTACGACGGCTTCTTCGGCCCGGGCACCGGCACCATCCTGATTCTGCTGTTCACCTGGTACGCGGGCCTGGGCATGGTGGACGCGTCGGGCGCGGCCAAACTCGTGAATCTGGCCAGCAACCTGGCCGCCGCGGTCAGCTTCCTGATCGGCGGGCAGGTGCTGCTGAAATTGGCGCTGCCCGCCGCGGTTTGCTCGATCGTCGGCGGCTGGCTGGGTGCGAAGCTGGCCATCCGGCAAGGTGCAAAGTTCATTCGCGTCATCATGCTCGTCGTGCTGGCCGCGCTGATCCTCAAGCTGGCTTGGGATATGTTTGCCTAGGTAAGCGCTGATTAAAGCACACGTGCGATGGCGAGGGGAATTTTTGCCGGATTGGGCTTGCAAAATCCGAAGGCGTAGCAGCGCTACGTCGAGGATTCTGCGGGCCCGAGCTGGCGAAAATGCAACCGCCACCGCGCGTGGGATTTGATCGGCGCTTACCTAAATTGCCCGATGCCCCAACCCGACCGCCACTTCATTCAGATGCAGCAAACCGATACCGAAGAACACCGCCACCGCGATGTTGTTGCCCGAGCGCGCCACGCCGATCTTGCCGCCCACGTTCAGGCCCAGCGCCTTCGCGCCCACCTGCGAGAGCGCCTCACGCGTCGCGCCGGCCACCGCGCCCTCCTCCCGGTACTCGGTGGACGAAATCACGCCCTCGCGCTTGGCCGCCACCACGGCGCGCTCCACGATCCGCATGATCGACTGGATGAATTCCCCGCCGTAGTCCACCGCCGCCGCGCGCATATCCTCGGCGCCGAGCTGCTCCTTGAGCGTCTTCTCCTCCTCGCGCGTGCGCGTCAGGCTCATCATGAGCGCGGCGCGCGACACCGTGCGGCTGCCGCTGATGTTCGTCGATTCGATGTCCGTCATCTCCTTTCCGCCGCTCCCCCCTGGGGGGGTTGGAGGGCCGTGCCCTCCATGTTGGATCATGGGTACCGACCCTGCCGATGCCTGTGGATTCCCCCAAAGGGCGCGCTTGCCCTCACTCAATTCGCAATGGTCGCCCCACGCCATCCGGCGCGGATGCTCGCTTGCTCATTGGACTGGCGCCCTCTTCCTCGCCCACCGGGCGCGGTCGGGCGCGTCCCGACGGGGAATCGATTCCGGCAGCAGGATTGCGCCCGGAATTTCCCGCAGGGAATCCAGCAATCCGGTTCCCCGTTCCTTATCTCACTCGCGAACGGTCGCAGCCGATCGCGAGTGACCGGCACTTGCGCCAGCCAGCGCCCCGGTTGAGAACGCGATTTGCAGGTTGAACCCGCCGGTCAGCGCGTCCACGTCGAGCACCTCGCCTGCGAAGTACAGATGGGGCATCGCCTTGGCCTCCATCGTGGAGGCGTTGATGCCCTTCACGTCCACGCCGCCGCGCGTGACGACCGCCTCCAAATAGCCTCTGAGGCCCTTGACCGTCAGCGGCACCGCCTTGATGAGCTTCACCAGTGCCGCGCGCTGCGCCTGCGTCACGCTGTGGGCCGGCTGCGCGGGACTCAGGCCGGCGAGGTTCAATAGCGTCAGCGCCAGGTTATGCGGCGCGAGCGCGTCCATCACGGTAATCAGTTGCTTGCGGCTCATTTCGGTGAGGTCGCGCACCAACCGCCGGTCGAGCGTCTGCTCGTCGAGCGCCGGCTTCAGATCGATCGTAAGCCGCTGCCCCGCGCAGTCGTCGGGCAGCGCGCTCGACAGCGACAGCGCCAGCGGCCCCGACAGCCCGAAGTGGGTGAACAGCAGCTCGCCCTGCTCGGCAAACAGCTTCTTCTTGCCATTGAGCGCGCCAAGCCGCACGTTTTTGAGCGTCAGGCCCGACAGCGCGCCCGGCCAGTCCTCGATCGTTTCGATCGGCGTGAGCGTCGCGCGGGTGGGCGAAAGCGCAAGCCCCGCCGCCTCGGCCAGCCGATAGCCGTCGCCGGTCGAGCCGGTCGACGGATAGGAAAGCCCGCCGGTCGCCACGATCACCGCCCTTGCGCGCACCTCTTCGCCCGATTCCAGCCGCACGCCCGCCGCCGCGCCGTCTTCGAGCAGCAGCTCATGGGCCCGCGCGTTCAGCCGGACGGTCGCGCCCAATCGCAGGATTTCCCTTTCGAGCGCGCGCGTCACGTCGCTGGCGCGGTCGGATACCGGAAACACGCGCCCGCCGCGCTCTTCCTTGAGCGGTACGCCCAAAGCCTCGAGCAGCGCCATCAGGTCGCGGCTTCCAAGGTGACTGAGCGCGGCGTACAGAAAGCGCGGGTTGCGCACGATCTGCTTCATGAAGTCCTCGCGCTCGGCGGTGTTGGTCACGTTGCACCGGCCCTTGCCTGTGATATAGATCTTTTTGCCCAGCTTTTCATTGCGCTCGAGCAGCGTAACGCGCGCGCCCGCGCGCGCTGCAAACAGCGCGGCCGAAAGTCCCGCCGCGCCGCCTCCGACCACCAATACGTCCGTCACGCCTGGTTCTTCCCCAAGTACACGTCGTACTCCGCCCACACGTCCTCCATCTGCTGGAAATAGTCGTTGACCTCCTGCCGCCGCCTCTGCCCCACGGCCACGATCAGCGCGTTAATCAGCGACAGCGGCGCGGCCAGCGAGTCGACAAACGACGCCATGTCGCTCTTGGCGGTCAGGCACAGGTCGGCCGCCGCGTGCAGCGGCGACAGCGGCCCGTCGGTGATCGCGATCAGCGACGCCCCCCGCCCGCGCGCGAAGCGCATCGCCTCGATCGTGCGGCTGGTGTAGCGCGGGAAGCTGATGCCGATCAGCAGGTCGCCCTCGCCGATGCGCGATATCTGCTCGAAGATGTCGGACACGCCGGAGGTGACCAGCGTGACCGACGGAAAGATGAAGTTCAAATAATGCGCCATGAACTGCGCGAGCGGCGCGCTGGCTCTAAGCCCCAGCACGTACACGTGGCGCGCGGCCAGGATCAGGTCGATCGCGTCCTCGAAGGCCACAAGGTCCAGCTCGTCGAGCGTGGCGCGGATGTTCTGCATGTCGGCCTTGAGCACCCGGCTGAGCATCTGCGTATGATCCATGTCGCTGGTCATCTCGAAGCGCTGCGACGCGGTCAGCCGATGCCGGATCAGCTCTTGCAGCGCCTTTTGAAGCTGCGGATAGCCCTCGTAACCCAGCGCGGCGGCAAAGCGCACCACCGTGGACTCGCTCACCCCCACGTACTCGCCCAAGCGCGACGCGGTCATGAACGCCGCCTTGTCGTAATGGGTGACGATACATTCGGCGATTCGCCTGTGGCTCTTGGACAGCTTCTTGCCGCTGTGGTTGAGCCGCTGGATCAACTCCTGGGCGTTCTCCATCCGTCTGACCTCCCCGCGCTACGGTTTGCATGCGATCATTTTAGCGTAAAAGCGCCGTTTTTGCAAGTGGCATTCATCCTAATTGCGTATTGCGCCCGTTTATGATATACTCTATCCGCAAGGACAGGATGTGAAATGCGTTTGAACCATCATTTTACGATCGCGATCGACGGGCCGTCCGGCGCGGGCAAGTCCACGATCGCGCGGGCCGTCGCCGAAAGGACCGGCGCGCTGTACCTCGACACCGGCGCGATGTACCGGGCGGTAGCGCTGTGGATGCTGGGGCATGGGATCGATCCGGACGACGCAAGCGCGGTGGCCAGCCATGTCGGAAGCGTGATGCTGGACGTGCTCTACGAGGACGGACGCCAGAAGGTGTACCTGGACGGCGAGGATGTGACCGACGCCATACGCGCGGGGGCAGTCACGATCGCAGCGTCGAAGACCTCGGCGGTACCCGCAGTGCGCGAGCGGCTGGTCGCCATGCAGCGCGAGATCTGCGCGGGCCGCAGCGCGGTCATGGACGGGCGCGACATCGGCACGAAGGTGTTGCCGGACGCCACACTCAAGATTTTTCTGGTCGCCAGCGCCGAGGAGCGCGCCCGGCGGCGTTACTTGGAGCTCAAAGCCCAGGGCGGGGGCGACAGCTACGAGTCGGTGCTCGAAGCGATGCGCATCCGCGACCGGGACGATTCGACGCGCGCGGCCTCCCCGCTCAAGAAGGCCGACGACGCGGTCGAGCTGGACTCAAGCGAGCTGACACTCGACGAGACGGTCGAGCGGGCGCTTCAACTGCTGCGCGAGCGGCTGGGCGGAGGCGCATCATGATGGATGAGCGACAGGCCGCCCCTGCCCGGGGGCGTGCCGGCGCGGACATCGGGGAACATCGGTGGCTGCGCGTGGCTCTGCGCGCGCTGGTACGGGCGTTTTTGTTCGTGTTCCTGCCGGTGCGCGCGCTGGGGACCGAGCATCTGCCGCCGTCGGGCGGGGTGATCTTGTGTGCCAACCACGAGTCGCTGGTCGATCCGATCGCGCTGCTCTGCTCGCTTACGCGCTGGATACGGTTCATGGCGAAGAAGGAGATCATGAACGTCTGGGGCTTCGGCGCGTTTTTGAGGGCGCTGGGCGTATTCCCGGTCGACCGGGGCGCGGGCGACCTGCAGGCGGTGCGCACATCGCTGGGGGTCTTGAAGGGCGGCGAGGTGCTGGGCATCTTCCCCCAGGGCCGGCGCGCGTTCAAGGGCAGCGGCGCCTTCTTAAGCGGCGTGGCGCTGATCGCGCTCAAATCGGGCGCGCCGGTGGTGCCGGCCTACATCGCGGGCCGGGCGCGGCTGTTCCACAGGCTGCATCTGACCTTCGGCCCGGCGGTCGATCTGTCCGAATACGCCGGACGCTTTGACAGCCGGACGCTCGAGGCCGCGACCGAGCGCATCCGCCAAGCGGTATATGCGCTGAAAGAAGCATCGGATTAGGGAATTATTTTGTAAAATCTTTGGTCGCGTCCCGATCGTGCAGGAAATGTGGGCATGATCTCGAACTAAACAGGATGTCTTAATGTGTCGGGAGGACGGTATTGCAGCTGATTATAGCCGAAAGCGCCGGTTTTTGCTTCGGTGTGCGACGTGCGGTCGAGATGGCCGAACGACTGGCAGAAGGCTCCGCGCCCGCCGTCACGTTGGGCCCCTTGATTCATAATCCGAATTTTGTCGCCGAACTAGCCGCGCGCGGTGTGCGCCCGGTTGACTCGCCCGAGGCGGCGCCGGAAGGCGCCAAGGTGGTGGTGCGCTCGCATGGCGTGGGCCGGGCCGTCTTTCGGGCGCTTGAGCGGCGGGGCCTTGAGGTCGTGGACGCCACCTGCCCGTTCGTCAAGCGCATCCACGCGATGGCACGCGAGGCGGCGGCGCAGGGCACGCCGGTGATCGTGGTCGGCGACCGGGATCATCCGGAGGTTACAGGCATTCTGGGCTGGAGCCTGGGGCTGGGCCACGCGGTGCTGACCGCGGCCGACATCGAGGCGCTGCCGCCGATGGAAAAGGCGCTCGTGGTCTCGCAGACCACGCTGCCGACGGCGCGCTATGGCGAGGCCTGCGAGGCGCTCGCCCGTCGGATTGCCGAGCCCGACATTCGCCTGACCACTTGCCCCGCCACCGAGAAGCGACAGGCGGAGGCCGTTCAAATCGCGGCGAGCGTCGATGTGATGCTGGTCGTGGGCGGTCGCAACAGCGCCAACTCGAAGAAGCTGTACGAGTTGTGCAAAGCGCTTTGCCCCCGCGTTTATTTCATCGAAACCGCGCTGGAACTGGATGCCATCCCGTTTGGCGCGCGTGATCGAATAGGGATGACAGCCGGTGCATCCACGCCGGTTTGTACGTTTAAGGAGGTTGTAGCACGAATGAGCGACATCGAGAGACAGGAACAGGTCGAAGGGACCTTCGAGCCCACCCAGCCCGCGCCCGAAGCGGCGGCCCCCATCGCAGAAGCCAGCCCTGAAGACGACTTCATGGCGAGCGTCGACAAGACGCTGGTGCAACTGCGCCCGGGCCAGACCGTCACCGGCACGGTGCTGCAGATCACGGACGACGAAGTGTGCGTCAACGTGGGCTACAAAATGGATGGCCTGGTCAAGAAGGCCGACCTCTCCTCGACCGATGTCAAGGTGGGCGACGAGATCGAGGTCGAAGTGGTCAAGGTCAACGATGGCGACGGTAACGTGCTGCTGTCGCAACGCAACATCGTCAACAAGAAGAGCTGGGACGAGATTATGGCCAAGTACGAGGCCGGCGAGTTCGTCGATGCCGTGGGCAAGGAAGCCGTCAAGGGCGGGCTGATCGCCACCGTGATGGGCATACGCACCTTCATCCCCGCGTCGCAGCTGTCCCAGCACTACGTCGAGAAGATCTCCGACTTCGTGGGCCAGGAAATGAAGCTCAAGATCATCGAAGTCGACAAGTCCAAAAAGCGCATCGTGGGTTCGCGCAAGGCGGTGCTGGCGGCCGAGGAGGCCGAGCGCAAGCGGGCGATCTGGGCCACGCTCGAAGTGGGCCAGGTGCTCAGCGGCATCGTGCGCCGCCTGACCGATTTCGGCGCGTTCGTAGACATCGGCGGCGTGGACGGCCTGGTGCACGTCACCGACCTCAGCTGGCACCGCGTCAAGCACCCGAGCGAAGTGGTGTCGGTCAAGCAGGAGATTCCGGTCAAGATCCTGAACCTCGACCCCGAGAAGGAGCGCATCTCGCTGTCCTACAAGCAGACCCAGCCGCGCCCGTGGGAGACCGCCGGTGAGCGGTTCATCGTGGGCAGCGTGGTCGAAGGCAAGGTGGTGCGCATCACCACGTTCGGCGCGTTCGTCGAACTGGCGCCCGGCCTCGACGGCCTGGTTCACATCTCCCAGTGCGCGCTGACCCGCATCGCCAAGGTCGAAGACGCGGTGGGCGTGGGCGACGTGGTGCGCGTCAAGATCCTGGACGTCAACACCGAAGCGCGCCGCATCTCGCTGTCGATCCGCGCCGTGCTCGAAGACGAGGCGCTCGACGGCCTCGGCGAAGTCAACGAAATCGCCGACTCGTTCGCGATTGCCGGCGACGACACCGCTCTGCTCGGCGACATGCAGAGCGAATAAGCGGGCGGAACGCTTAAAAGCGGTCCGTATGGCCATGATTCTTTCGTTGCGCCGTACGGCACGCCGCTCTTGAACAGCGGCGGCACAACCGCTGATCCATTGGGCTTTGGCCGGCGGGGGGATTTTCGTTCGATATGTTCCCGCAAAATGCGCAGGCGTAGCAGCGCTACGTCACACGTTTTGCAGAAGCGAGCGGGCGGAAAAGCACCCGTCAGCCAGCGTCAGAACGGGTCGGCGGTTTTTACTTGGGCAAGCAGCGCGCCGGAGGTAGCGCAGGTAGACGCGCGGGGCGCGGCGACCGTGCTCAAGAAAGGCAAGACCGCCCCCGCCGCAAGCCGACGGCGGCAGCGCGATGTGCGTCATCAAGGTAAATTGCCCTGGACGCTTAAATCGAATCCTTGACTTTTCCCGCCGAATCGGCTACAATGGTTGGGCAATGATGGGGAATATCCATCCTGTGCGCGGATGAAGAGAGCCGCCGGTCGGTGCGAGGCGGCGTCGCGCGGGATCAAGCTCGCCCCGGAGCGCTCCTCTTGGACGGTAGCCCCCGTTACCGGGCGCGAGTGGGCTTCACACGAGGCCAACGAGAGTGGTACCGCGAAAGGCAACGCCTGGCGTCTCTTGAACGAGCGTCGGGCGTCTATTTATTTTATTGTTAACTTCAAAGGAGAGCAGCGCAGTATGAAGGAGTATCCCGCCTACAACCCCGCCGTGATCGAACCCAAGTGGCAGGCCTATTGGGACGAGCACGGCACGTTCACCGCCGAAGCCGATCACACGAAGCCGAAGTTCATGCCCCTGATCGAGTTCCCCTACCCCTCGGGCGCGGGGCTGCACGTGGGCCATCCGCGCTCCAACACCGCGATGGACATCATCGCGCGCAAGCGGCGCATGGAGGGTTGCAACGTGCTGTTCCCGATCGGCTACGACGCGTTCGGATTGCCGACCGAGAACTACGCGATCAAGCACCACGTGCACCCGGCCGAGGTCACGAGGCAGAACATCGACCGCTTCCGCGAGCAGCTCAAGCGGCTGGGGTTTTCGTTCGACTACACGCGCGAGGTCAACACCACCGACCCGAAATACTACAAGTGGACGCAGTTCATCTTCCTCAAGCTGTTCGAGCACGGCCTCGCCTACAAGAGCGAGATGCCGATCAACTGGTGCACGAGCTGCAAGTGCGGCCTGGCCAATGAAGAGGTCGTGGGCGGCGTATGCGAGCGCTGCGGCAGCGAGGTGGTGCGCCGTGTCAAGAGCCAGTGGATGCTGCGCATCACCGACTATGCGCAAAAGCTGCTGGACGGCCTCGACGAGGTGGACTTCATCGAGAAGGTCAAGCTGCAGCAGAAGAACTGGATCGGGCGCTCGGAGGGCGCGCTGGTCGATTTCGCGCTGACCACCGGCGAAAAGCTAAGCGTGTACACCACGCGTCCGGATACGCTGTTCGGGGCCACCTACATGGTGCTGTCGCCCGAGCACCCGCTGATCGAAGCGCACAAAGCCGAGATTAAAAACTTTGCCGCGGTGGCCGCCTACCGCGAGGCCGCGGCGCGCAAGTCGGATTTCGAGCGCACCGAGCTCAACAAGGACAAGACCGGCGTGGTCATCGAGGGCATCCGCGCGGTCAACCCGGCGACCGGGCGGCAGATTCCGATCTGGGTCGGCGACTACGTGCTGATGGGCTACGGCACGGGCGCGATCATGGCGGTGCCCGCGCACGACGAGCGCGACTGGGCGTTCGCCAAGAAGTTCCATCTTCCGATCGTCGAGGTGGTCGCGGGCGGCCATGTCGACGAGGCCGCGTATTCCGACATCGAGCAGGGCACCATGGTCAATTCGGGGCCGCTCAATGGGCTGGGCGTGCCCGAGGCGAAAAAGACCATCATCGAATGGCTGGCCGAAAAAGGCCTGGGCGAGCGCAAGGTGAATTTTAAGCTGCGCGATTGGGTGTTCTCGCGCCAGCGCTACTGGGGCGAACCGATCCCGCTCGTGCACTGCGAGCACTGCGGCTGGGTGCCCGTGCCCGTAGAGTCGCTGCCGGTCACGCTGCCCGATGTCGAGCACTATGAACCGGGCGACGATGGCGAATCGCCGCTGGCCGCGATCGGCGACTGGGTGAACACCGCCTGCCCGAAGTGCGGTGCGCCCGCCCGCCGCGAGACCGACACCATGCCGCAATGGGCCGGGTCGAGCTGGTACTTCCTGCGCTACATGGACCCGCACAACGACGAGGCGCTGGCCTCGCCCGAAGCGCTTGGGTACTGGTCGCCGGTCGATTGGTACAACGGCGGCATGGAGCACACCACGCTCCACCTGCTCTACAGCCGGTTCTGGCACCGCTTCCTGTACGACATCGGGCTGGTGCCGACCAAGGAACCGTATTTGAAGCGCACCTCGCACGGCATGATCCTGGGTGGCAACGGCGAAAAGATGTCCAAGTCGCGCGGCAACGTGGTCAACCCCGACGACGTGGTGGACGAGCTGGGCGCGGACGCGTTCCGGCTGTATGAGATGTTCATGGGCGCGTTCGACCAGGCGATTCCGTGGTCGACCGACGGCGCGCGCGGCTGCCGGCGCTTCCTCGACCGGGTGTGGCGGCTGCAGGAGCTGATGAGCGAGGAAGAAGGCGTGTCGGCCGCCATGGCGTACGAGGTACATAGCGCGATCAAGAAGGTCGGCGAAGACTACGAGCGGATGAAGTTCAACACCGCGATCGCGGCGATGATGTCGCTGGTCAACGCGTTGTACGACAACAAGTCGGCGACGCGGGGCGAGATGAAGCTGCTGTGCCAGCTGCTCAACCCGGTCGCGCCGCACATCACCGAGGAGATCGCCCAGATCAACGGTTTTGGCGAGCTGTCGCACCAGCCGTGGCCTCAGTTCGACGAGGCAGCGCTGAAAAAAGACATGGTGGAGGTGGCCGTGCAGGAAAACGGCAAGGTACGCGGCCGGCTGATGGTGCCCGCGGACCTGACGCGGGAGGCCGCGGAAGCCTATTTCGCCGCCGACCCGGATTTCCAGAAGCTGCTGGCCGGCAAGCCGGTGAAAAAGCTGATCTTCGTGCCCGGCCGGCTAATCAACGCGGTCGTCTGACGCCGATATACGTACAGGGCCGATGCACACAACAGCGCAACCCGACGTGCCCGACGGCCCCCTTCCCCGGGGGAATGGGGGGCCGAAGCCCCCCTCATAATGCGCCCACGGGCGTGTACCGGGGGCGTGTATGGGATTCCCCCAAAGGGCGAGCTTGCCCGCCCGACGGGGAATCCCTTCCCGTCCGCCTGCCGCCCGGAAAACCCCGCAGGGTTTTCAGGCAGGCGGCCCCGTAACCCCCGTCACCCCGTCTCCCCCGTAACCCACGGCTCGGAGCATTTTTGCCCGCAGGCAAAAAGGGTTCGAGCCCCTTTCCGGAGGTCGCCATGACGCAAGAAGTCGAATTCAAACTCGCCCACCTGCCTGAATCGCCCGGCTGCTATCTGATGCGCTCGGGCGATACGGTCATCTATGTCGGCAAGGCCAAGAACCTCAAGAACCGTGTGCGCCAGTACTTCCATTCGCAGCGCAACCACAGCCCCAAGGTGCGCGCGATGGTTACAAAGGTCACCGACTTCGACACCGTGCTCGCCTCGAGCGAATTCGAGGCGCTGATGCTCGAGTGCAATCTGATTAAGCTGCATCGGCCCTATTACAACATCCTGCTCAAGGACGACAAGCATTACCCCTACATCGCGATCGATCTTGCCGAGCCGTTTGCGCGCGTGCAGATCCGTCGCACGGTCGCGAAGGACGGCTGCCGCTATTTCGGGCCGTACCACGGCGCGACGGCGGTGCGCGAGGTGCTGGACGCGGTGCGCGCGGTGTTCCCGATCCGGGTGTGCGATAAAGTCCTGAAACCCGACCCCTCGGTGCGCCCGTGCGTGCACTACGAGCTCGGGCAGTGCCTGGCCCCGTGCGCGGCCAAGGTGTCGAGCGAGGATTACCTGCTGTTGATCCGGCGCGTGATCGAGTTCCTGTCGGGCAAGTATGAGCCGGTGCTCAGGGAACTGCGCCAGTCGATGAACGAAGCCGCGGCACAGCTCAATTACGAGCGCGCCGCGGTGTTCCGCGACCGCATCCAGGCGGTTACAAACGTGATGCAGAAGCAGCGCGCGCACGCGCCCGGCGGCGGCGATACCGACGTGCTGTACGCGCTGAGCGAGGGCGCGGACGCGCTGGTGCAGCGGCTGTCGGTACGCGATGGCAAGCTGATCGAGGCCGAGACCCATGTGCTGCCGAGGGCGGGCGACGAGCCGGCGGACGAGGTACTCTCATCATTCCTGCTCCAGCACTACGACGGCGCGGGCATCCCCGACGAGGTGCTGCTGCCGATCGCCGTTGCCGATCAGGAGACGCTCGAACAGCTGCTGACCGAGGCGCGAGGCGCGCGGGTCCGCCTGCGCGTGCCCGAGCGCGGCGAGAAGGTGCGGCTGATCGAGCTTTGCGAGAAGAACCTGCGCGAGGCGATCGAGAAGCGCGCCGAGAAGCTCAAGCGCAGCTACGCGCGCACGACGGGGGCGCTCAAGGAGCTGGCGCAGGTGCTGGGCCTTGACGAACCGCCCCGCCGCATCGAGGGCTACGACATCTCGAACACATCGGGCAAGCAGTCGGTGGGCGCGATGGTGGTGATGCTGGACGGCGTGATCGCCCCCAAGCAGTACCGCCACTTTTCGATCAAGACGGTCGAGGGCCCGAACGACTTCGCCTCGATGCACGAGGTGCTGACCCGGCGCTTCAAGCACGGGCTCACCGAGCGCGCCGAGCGCGAGGCGCAAGGGCTCGACCCCGCGGGCGGCAAGTTCTCCGACCTGCCCGACCTCTTGCTGATCGACGGCGGCGTGGGCCAACTGGGCGCGGCGGGCGAGGCGCTGCGCGAGCAATTGATCGACATCCCGGTGTTCGGCCTGGCCGAGCGCATCGACGAGATCGTGCTGCCGGGCCAGTCCGAAACCATCTACCTCGACCGCCGATCGGAGGCGCTGCACCTGATTCAGCGCCTGCGCGACGAGGCGCATCGCTTCGGCATCACCCATCACCGGAAACTGCGCGCCAAGGCGCAGATCCGCTCGGCGCTCGACGACATCCCGGGCGTCGGTCCGAAGAAGAAGAAGGCGCTGCTCAAGCACTTCAAGACCATCGAGGCGGTCAAGGCCGCGAGCGAGGCGGCGCTCGCCGAGGCCGAGGGCATCGGAGCGACGCTGGCGAAGGTGATCCATGGCCATTTCCATCCGCCGGCGTCCGAATAATCCGGCTGGTTATCCGCGCGCCGGTGTGTTATAATGCACTTACAGAGCAAGACTGCTTGGGAGGGCATGCAATGAGCTTACAACAAATGGACGCGCTGATCGCGTCGTGGCGGGATGAGATTCTCGGGAAGCTGCGCTCGTGGGTGGCGATCGACAGCGTGCAGGCCGCACAAAGCGCCGGCAATGCGCCGTTTGGGGACAATGTGCGCCGGATGCTCGATTTGTTTTTGCGGGACGCGGCGGCGTTGGGCTTTGCGACCGACGACGTGGACGGCTATGCCGGCTCGGCCGAGATGGGCGCGGGCGACCAGGTGATGGGCATACTCGCCCACCTCGACATCGTGCCGGCGGGCGACGGCTGGGAGCACGACCCGTTCGGCGGCGAGATCGAGGGCGGCCGGCTGTACGGGCGCGGCACGCAGGACGACAAGGGCCCGGCGCTGGCGGCGCTGTACGCCATGCGCGCGGTGCGCGAAGCCGGCATCCCACTCAAGCACGCGGTGCGGCTGATCGTGGGCTGCGACGAGGAGACCGGCATGAGCGACATGCGCCATTACGCCGCGGTACGCAAGATGCCCGACTACGGCTTCTCGCCCGACGCCGAGTATCCGCTGATTAACATCGAGAAGGGCGGGCTGGCGCTTCGACTGTCAAAGCTGACCGGCGGCGAAGCGAACGCCGCGCTGCCCGTGTATTCGCTCTACGCCGGCGTCCGGCAAAACGTGGTGCCGGGTCTCGCGACATGCGAGCTGGGCCTGGGCGAGCACAGCTTTGAGGAAATCGAGCGCCGGGTCCGCTCCATTGCGGCCGCGCACGAGCGGTTCGACCTGAAACTCGAAATCTTAAGCGACGGGCGCGCGAAGCTGACCTCGACCGGCATCCAGACCCACGCGGCCATGCCCCACACCGGCTTCAACGCCGCGGGCGCGCTGCTTATCGCGCTTGACGAACTGGGCGCGGGCGGCGGCAGCCGCGGTGCGATCGAAGCGCTGGCGAAAACACTGGGCGTAGCTTACGACGGCGAGGGATTGGGCATCAGGCAATCGGACGAGCTCTCCGGCGCGCTTACCTGCAATCTGGGCCTCTTGCGCTACGACGGCAACGAGCTGTGGGCGCAACTGGACATCCGCTATCCGATCAGCGCCGACGAGGTTCAAATGTGCGGCGCGGCGGTGATGGCGCTGTCGCCTTACAAGGTATCCGTGACGCGCACCGGCGGCCATGTGCCGCTGCACGTGCCCGAGGATCACCCGGTCGTACAGGGGCTGCTCCGGGTGTACCACGAGCAGACCGGCCTGCCGGCCTACGCCATGGCGATCGGCGGCGGCACCTACTCGCGCATGATGCCCAACACCGTGGCGTTCGGCACGCTGTTCCCCGGCGACGAGGAGCGCTGCCACATGCCCGACGAATACGTGGATATCGAGAAGTACATGCTGTCGATCCGCATCATGGCCCACGCGATCGCGCACCTGGCGGGAAAATAACCAATTTTTGCCTGAAATTTGTATAACTTCACACCGTCCTGCCGATATTTGGCAGGACGGTGGCTTTTGGTTAAGAAAGGAACATTGCGGCAGAAACCGCCGTCAAAGGTAAAATGTTGTCATATTTTGTCGGAGGCATTCATGAAAAGACTCATTCGCCCGGCCGCGCTTGCGCTGGCCCTCACGCTTTCGCTGACCGCCGGCGCGCGCGCGTTCTGGCCGTTCAGCGCCGCGCCTACGCCGACACCCGCGCCGGTGTTCGCCCCCGCGCCCGCGGTGAGTCCCTCGCCGCGCCCCACCGAGGAAAGCGCGCTGCTGCGCGTGCTGCTCAAATCGCTCGGCCGGCCGGTCGCGCTGGGGCTCACGCTGTCGGGCAGCTACACGGTCGAAAACGACCGGGGCTTTCGCTTCGCGCGGGACGCCGAGGTTAAAGTGGCGATCGACGGCGACGACCTGCTGCTGAACTGCGGCGCTCTGACGCTCAACATGGGGCCGTCGTTCACGCTGACGCGCCACGCCGTAAAAGATGGCGCGGACAACGGCATCCGCATCCACGAGACCGGCCGCGAGACGCTGTACCCGGGCGACCTGACACTGGAAAACGAAGCCGGCGCGATCCGGGCAACCGCCGCGCTCGACATCGAGGACTACCTGCTGGGCGTGGTACCCTACGAGATGAGCGACTCGTTCCCGATCGAGGCGCTCAAGGCGCAGGCGGTGGCGGCGCGCACCTACGCGATGAGCCGCAAGCACCCCGGCCGGGCCTACGACGTAGTGGACACGACTGCCGACCAGGTGTTCAAGGGCGTGAACCCCAAGCACGAAAACGCCGCGCTGGCGGTCTCAGAGACGCGCGGAGTGGTCGGGCGATACCGCGATCAATACGCCACCTGCTACTTCACCGCCAGCAACGGCGGCCAAACGGCGCTGCCCGACCAGTTATGGGGCGGAGCGGGCGATTACGGCTGGCTGACCGTGCGCGACGACCCCTACGACCTGGAAAATCCCTCGAGCCCGGTCAAGTCGCTGACGCTGCCGGCCGATCCCGCAAAGCTCGGCCGCGACCTGCGCGCGAAGCTTCGCGCCGGGCTGACCGAGCAGCTGTCGGCGCTCGGGTACAGCGACGAGATCGGCGACATCCGGCTGATCGCCCTCGTCAGCGCCGAACCCACCGATCCCATGTTCGGCCCGGGCAACCGGATGTTCCGCAAGATCCGGGTGGGGATGACCGTCGAGGGTAAGCTGCTGTACGGCCCCGGCCCCACGCCCGACGCCAGGATGCAGCCGCTCAACCGCGTAGAGACCGTGGGCAAGACGCTGTACACGGAACTCGACTTCTACAAGGACCTTAAGCCCAACTACGGCCTTAAGATCAGCGGCTCCGACTGCGAAATCGCGTCGGTCGTCAAGCTCGTGGGCGACCGGGCGGCGCGCGAAGGCGAAGCGCCCGACGCGTTCCGGATCGAGTCGCGCCGGTTTGGGCACGGCGTGGGCATGAGCCAGCGCGGCGCGCAGCAGATGGCGGGGGCGCACGGCAAAAAGTGGCAGGATATCCTCGGCTTCTACTACCCCGGCATGACGCTGGTCGCCGAGCAGTACGTGCGCGCGCCGCTCACCGAGCTTGAAGCGCTCAGCGCCTCGCTCGGCAAGGCGCGCCCGCGCCCGACGCCCAAGCCCACCCCCGCGCCGCTGCCCGCGCTGAAGGACGGCGAATCCTACGCCCGCGTGACGCTCGGTTCAAAGGGCTCGACGCTCAACGTACGCGATCAGGCCGCCACCACCGGCAAGCTGCTGGGCACGCTCGACAACGCGCAGCGCGTGATCGTGGTGGAGGAACTGCCCAGCGGCTGGGCAAGAATCCAAACCGCCGAGCTCAACGGCTACGCGTCGATGGACTATCTTACAATAGAATAGTTGGCATCGATGACGCGCCGCGCGGAGGATTGCACTTTGCGCGGCGCGTCAGCCCGCCAACCCCTTTGTCGGCGTTCCGATCTCATGCTCTTGTCCCCCGCTCCTCGCCCGTCATTCCTTGCGGGGGCGAGTTGTGTCCACCCGCACCCGTTTGGCCTATTGCTCATACCAGCCGGAAGCATGAACGCGTTCATGATTCCATCTGGTATGATTCGTGACCCGCTTCGTCAAGCTGTATAGGCGCTTCCAATACGTTCTCTATTGATGAAAAGGTATCTTTGGGGGCGGATATGCAGTTTCAATGCTGTGCGCGCTCGCTCTGCGCCTTCCCTTACTTTCGTGACCTCCGGATAAAAAGTTGTTCCCAACAGGGTATTTTGCATAATCCTTGCGTCACCCTTATACACTTTATCAGTCATAAGGTGCAAATGGGAGGCTGAGGGTATGAGCAGGAAAGCATTGGGCGGGCATATGCGGACGCTTGAGGATGATGACGAGGCAATCCCTGAACCGTCGAAGCTGGTCAAGACCGATTGCCCGTATTGCATTTCTCCTCTCCCCGTGCTATGATATGCGCAAAGCAAGAGAAGGGTGGTTATTATATGAGCGAGGGAAAGAAGACTCGCATTCGCCGCACGGTCGAAGAACGTAAAGCCGAGATCAATGGGAAAATCGCCTACCATCAGAAGATGATCGACCAATTGATTGTCAGGCGCGACCAGATCGGCGCGGAAAAACCCAAGACCGAGCGCAAGCCCAGCTTCAGCAAAGCGGTTGCCGCGCTCAAAGAGGCCGAGGTCACGCCGGAGGAAATTTTGGCGTTTGTCAAAAAAAAGAAAAAATAACCTGCTCGCCCTGCCTCGGCGGGGCGTTTTGTCGTAACGGAGATGCGGATATGGAATTCCCTGAAGATTTGGCGAAGAACATGGCTTTGCGCCCGGCAGTTGCCCAGCCCCTCCGCGCCATGTTCCGCGGCCATCTCTTTGTCCGGCTTCGTCTTCGGCACGGTGATCTTGCCCTTGTTTATCGCACCGATGCGTTCACAGTTGCTTCTTCAGCGTATACAGCTTGATGCCATCGGGAAAGCCGTCGATTTCTCCGCAGACGGCATAGCCCTGCTTCTGATAGAAAATCGGGGCTTGGAAAGAGTAGGTCGTCAGGTGGGCCAGCCGGCATCCGGCTTCTTGGGCACGGCGCTCGATGGCCGTAAGCAGGCGCGACGCGATCCCCCGCCCTCTGTAGGCCTCGTCCACCCAAAGCGCCTCGATTTCCAGCGACGAGAGATAGGTGGAGCCGGATATGCCGCCCACGACGGCGCCCGCTTCGTCGCGCGCCACATGGGCAAACGCCAGATCCGGTACCTTCAGTTGGCCCCTTGTCGCCTTCATGTTGTATGCGAGCAGGCCGTTTACGCGAACCGAATGCAGGAATTCCCGCTCGTCGCAGTCGTAATCAATCGCAATCTCCATTCCATCACAACACTTTCTGTATGCCTTATTCATAATATGACAAGTACGGTAAAGAATCAAGCCAAAAACGCGAACCCACAAAACTCATGTTGACAGCGGGCCGATGTTGTGGCATACTATGCGCATAAACGTAAAGGAGCCGTCCAATGCGCAAAAACCGTCTGTAATGCATAGGCCCTTCGGGGCCGGCCGGATTCGCGTCCCCTGGGGGGCCGCGATACGGCGCGTCAGACGGAACATGCCATCGCGTAATTTGCGAGCCGCAGATTCTTTCTGCGGTTCGTTTCATTTTGTATGATCCGTCCGACGCCGACCGAACTGAATGGGGGGATCGACATGTCCATCATACAAATCAAAAACCTGAGCTTCACCTACCCGGGCAGCTTCACGCCGGTGTTTGAGCGGCTGGAATTCCACATGGACACCGGGTGGCGGCTGGGGCTGGTAGGGCGCAACGGCCGGGGCAAGACCACGCTGATTAGGCTGCTGGCCGGCGAACTGCGCGGGCAGGGCGAAATCACCGCCAGCGTGGGCTTCAGCATGTTCCCGTTGCCGGTGGACCCATCGAAGAGCGCGCTGACGTGCATGCGCGAGTCGGTCGCGCCGTTCTGCGCGTGGGAAGCGCGCATGGCGCAGCTGCTGGATCAGGGCGATGAGGCCTCCCTCGCGCAATGGGGCGAGCTGGAGACGCGCTACGCGTCGGCGGGCGGGTACGCAATCGACGAAGCGCTCAAGCGCGAGGCCGAGCGGGTCAAGGTGGACCCGGAAGCGCTTGTTCGCCCGCTGGGCTCGTTCAGCCCCGGGGAGCGCACGCGCATGCTGCTGGCGGCGCTGTTCGTGCGCAAGAACCAGTTTTTGCTGATCGACGAGCCCACCAACCATCTGGACGCCGAGGGGCGGCGGGTGGCGGCGGACTACCTGCGCGCCAAGTCGGGGTTCATCCTGGTGTCGCACGACCGCTGGTTCCTGGATCAGACGGTCGATCACATCATCTCGCTCAACAAAACCGGTGCGGAGGTGACGGCCGGAGACTACTCCACCTACCGCGAGAATAAGCGGCTGCGGGACGAGTTCGAGATCGAGCAGAACGCGAGGCTCTCCGGCGAGATCAAGCGGCTCAAGGAGTCGGCCACCGAGAAGCGCGCGTTCAGCGACAAGGTGGAGGCGACCAAGATCGGCACCCACATGGCCGACCGGGGGCGCGTAGGACACCTGGCGGCCAAGGCGATGAAGCGCGCGCTGTCCATCCAGGTGCGCACCGAGCGCAAGATCGAGGAAAGGGAAGCGCTGCTCAAGGACCTCGAATACGCCTCGGCGCTCAAGCTCGAGGCGCTCCCGCACCCGGCGAAGGTGCTCATGCGGCTGCGCGACATCGCCGCCGGGTACGACGGGCGGCCGGTGTTCGAAGGGGTAAGCTTCGAGCTTGCGCAGGGCGACCGGCTGGCGCTGGTCGGGCCGAACGGCTCGGGCAAGTCCACGCTTATCAAGCTGCTGCTGGGTGCGCTCGAGCCGATGTCGGGCCAGCTGACCCGCGCGAGCAACCTCGTCATCTCGGTCATGCCGCAGACGGCGGATCAGCTCTCGGGCACGCCGGTGGCGCTTGCGGAGCAAGGCGCGCTCGATCTGAGTCGGTTCCTGATGCTGCTGCGCAAGCTGGATTTCCCGCGCGAGGCGTTTGAGCGCGACATGCGAGGCTACTCGCTGGGCCAGCGCAAGAAGGTGCTGCTGGCCGCCAGCATGGCAAGCCCCGCGCACATCTACGTATGGGACGAGCCGCTCAACTACATCGACCTCGAGTCCCGCGAGCAGGTGGAGAACATGCTGGCGGAATCGGAAGCCACGATGGTGTTCGTCGAACACGACCGGCGCTTTGTAGAGCGAATCGCGGGCAAGGCGATCGTGCTGGGCTAGTCATTGTGTCGCAGCGCGTAGAGAACAATGCGGCGCAAAGTTCTCTACGCTTTTTGTATCAGAGCATTTCAAGCATCATCTCCGTCATATCCGGCAACCCCCGGACCTAAACATTAAAATATTCTGCACATCACCAAAATCCCTTGACGAATCATGCGCTCGATGCTATCATTCTCGCATAGAGAAATAAGCTGGAGTTAACATTTGCGAACATGAAAAACATCCGTGATGTGGCGGCAGCCGCGCATGTGTCGATCTCGACGGTCTCTGCGGTGCTCAAGGGCGAGAAGTACGTGAGCCCGCACCTCAAGGCGCGCGTGTTGGCCGCGATGGAGCAGCTCGGGTATACGCCCAAGAAGCGCGGGCGTCAGCGCCCACGCGCGGCCCTCATGGTTTGCGTGATCCTGCCGGGCATCTACAGCTCGTTCTTCCCGCCGCTGCTCAACGGCATCACCGAGGCGGCGACCGAGTTCGGCTACACGATCCAACTGAGCGACTCCTGCCGCAGTTGGGAAAAGGAGCGCGAGCTGGTTCGCGCGCTGATCGCCCGGGGCGTGAACGACCTCATCTTGGACTCGGTCTGCCCGCTGAGCGACGAGGAGGCGTACTTCGAGGAGATCCGCTCGGCGATGGAGCCCCGCGGCGGCAACGTCGTGGTGCTCAGCCGGGCGCTCAAGAGCGACTTCTTCTACCAAATCTACGTGGACAACTATACGACCTCCTATGAAGCCACCGAGCACCTGATCGCCCTCGGTCACCGGCAAATTGCGCACATCTGCGGCTCGGATGTCTTCCCGCATTCGGCGCTGCGCGCGCGGGGCTACCGGACGGCGCTGCTCGATCACGGCATCGCGGTGGACGAGCACCTGGTTCTCAAGGGGGACTTTTCGCCGCTGTCCGGCTACGCGGCGATGGACGAGTTTTTTGCCAAGGGGTTGAAAGCCACCGCCGTCTTCAGCGCCAACGACCAGATGGCCGTCGGCGCGGTCAAGGCCATCCGTCGGCAGGGGTTGCGCGTGCCCGAGGACGTGGCCGTGGCCGGCTTTGACAACCTGTTCGTGGCCGGGCTGATCGAGCCCAACCTGACCACGGTGCAGTACCCGATCTATCAGATGGGCTATCTCGCGGTACGGCTGCTCTCCGAACGGCGGCAGGGGCAGAAGCCGCCGCTCAAGACCCGGCTCAACGCCCGGCTGATCGTCCGACGCTCGACCGACACAAGCAAGGTCGACGACTTGAACCTGCAAAAGTGGTAGCCCGAGCCGCATAAACGGCTCTGAATTCGCCAAGAAAGACCATTCTGAAAGGAGGGCCGACGTCCATTCATCGCGCCGCATTCCCTGATACCAATCACCGACATCTATGAGGAGGGTATTTGTCTATGAAGCGGCTTCTCTCGATCTTTCTGTGCGTACTGCTGGTCGCGTCCTGCACAAGCCTCGCCGGCGCCGAGACCGCCAAGCGCAAGGTGTTCTTCACCAACGCCTTCTTCACCGCGCCCTTCTGCTCTCCCCTCAACGCGCAGGCGATGAAAACCGCCGAGGAAAACAACATCGAGTTGACGATCGTGGACGGCCAGGCCGACGCCTCCGTGCAGCTCGACCAGATCAAGACCGCAATCGACCAGGGCTACGACGGCATCATCTACTTCCCCGCGGATGCCGAGGGTTCGATCTCGGTCGTGAACGCGCTCAACGCGTCGGGCGTCGCCTACGCGATCATCGACTCCAAGGTGGACGCGTCGGTTGCCGAGACCATCCCGGTGTTTGCCGGCCCGGACAACGTGGAGATGGGCCGCGTGGCCGGCAAGGCCTGCGTCGATCAAGTCGGCGAGACCGCCAAGGTGGTCTGCCTGATGGGCGCGGCCGGCACCGACCCCGCCACCAACCGCCAGAAGGGCTTTGAGGAATACGTCAGCCAGTACCCGGGCATTGAAATCCTCGCCGCCCAGAACGTCGACGGCTGGGATCCGGCGGTGGCCATGACCATCATGCAGGACTACATCGTGCGCTTCGGCGAGGAGATCGACTTCCTCTACACCCACGACGACGGCATCTTCCAGGGCGCGCAGCAGGCCATTGCCGCCGCGGGGCTCACCGGCAAGTTCAAGTGCGTGTCCACCGGCGCCAACAACGTCGGCATCGCCGCGATCAAGTCGGGCGAACTGTACGGCTCGGTGCTGCACTCCGCCAAGGAAGAGGGGCAGCTGGGCGTCGAGGCGGTCTTGGCCGTGATGGACGGCAAGATCAAGAACGGCGACCAGCAATGGTACAAATGCAACTGCCCGTTGGTCACGCAGGAAAACGTGGCCGAGTGGGAGGGCTGGGGCTGGTAAGACGGCGTATGACATGCCCGGGGGCACGCACCCCCGGGCAATCCCGAGAGGTGGGAAAATCGGTGGACGATTGCATGCTTTCGATGCGGGGCATCACCAAGAAGTTCGGCGCGACCGTCGCCCTCGACAATGTGGATTTCAGCGTACGGAGGGGCGAGGTGCACGCGCTGCTCGGCGAAAACGGCGCGGGCAAGTCCACGCTGATGAAGGTCTTCTCCGGCGTCTACCCTGCCGACGCCGGCCAGATCCTGCTGGACGGCGTGCCCGTGTGCTTTGCCAACACGCGTATGGCGGTGGACGGCGGCGTCAGCTTGATCTTTCAGGAGCTCAACCTGGTGTCTACGCTGACCACCGTGGAAAACGCCTTTCTCGGCCGGCTGTGGCGCAACCGCTGGGGGGCGGTGGACTGGAAGGGCATGGCCCGCGAGTTCTCCCGCTTCATGGCGAGCATCGATTTTGAGATGGATCCGCTGCGTCCGGTCTCCGAACTGTCGATCGCCGAAAAGCAGATGGTGGAAATCGCGCGGGCGCTGATGCATTCGTCCAAGGTGATCGTAATGGACGAGCCCACCGCCACCTTGACCACCGAGGAAATCCGCAAACTGTTCAACATCATCCGCATTCTCAAGGGGCAAGGCGTCACCGTCATCTACATCTCCCACCGGCTCGAGGAAGTCTATCAGATCTGCGACCGGCTGACGGTGCTGCGCGACGGCCGCGCCGTGTGCACCCGAGACGTGGCCGAAACCACCAAGGCGCAGCTGATCGAGCACATGGTCGGCCGGAGCATGGAGATCGAATTCCCGGAACGGACGCCGCACACGATCGGCGAGGGGCTGCTCGAGATACGCGATCTGTGCACCCCCGGCTTTCTAAAGGACATCAACCTTACGCTGCGCCGGGGCGAGATTCTGGGCCTGGCGGGCCTGGTCGGCTCCGGCCGCACGGAGATCGCGCGTGCGGTGTTCGGCGCGGACAAGGTCGAGCGCGGCGAATTCCGCGTGAACGGCCGCAAGGTGGCCATCCGCTCCACGATGGAGGCCAAGAAGCTGTCGATCGGCCTGGTGCCGGAGGATCGCAAGGAGGAAGGGCTGGCGGTCGAGTTCAGCGTCATGAAGAACATCACCGTCACCAACCTCGCCCGCGTGTCCCGGGGCATCTTTCTCAGTCGGCGCAGGGAGGCGGCCGAGGCCGGCCGCATGGTCAGGGAACTGGGCATCAAGACCGCCTCGATCCACCGGCGGGCCGACCAGCTCTCCGGTGGCAACCAGCAGAAGGTGGTGCTGGCCAAGTGGCTGTACAACGACGCCGACATCCTGATCCTGGACGAACCGACGCGCGGCATCGACGTGGGCGCAAAGTATGAAATCTACCTGCTGATTAACGAGCTGGTGCGGCGGGGCAAGGCAGTCATCATGATCTCGTCCGAGCTGCCGGAAATCTTCGCGCTGTCCGACCGGATCGCCGTGATGTACGAAGGCAGGCTGCGCACATGCGTCGACAACCACAAAGACCTGAAACCCGAGGACATCATGCGCTTTGCGCTGGGATGACGGAGGGACTATGATGCTGGAACATGGCGCGAAGGCGCGCACGAGCGCAAAGACGCGGTTGATTGACTTTGTCGGCAACAACGCAGTCCCGCTTATCATGCTGGCGCTGTCGACGGTCGTCGCCATCCTGTATCCCCGGTTTCTGACGGTCGCCAATTTCCGCAACATCCTGAACCAGATTTCGGTGATTGGCTGCCTGGCCTGCGGCATAACCTTTGTGCTGCTGTTGGGCTGCATCGACCTGTCGGTGGGCGCGATGATGTCGCTGATCGGCATCATCGCGGTGACACTGGCCAATCAGGGCCGGGAGATGGCCGCCATCACGCTGCCGGTGCTGGCCGCGGGCGCCATCGGGCTCGTCAAGGGCGGCCTGCTGGCGGGCATCAACGGGCGGCTCGGCGAATCGTTCATCATCACCTACGGCGCGCAATCGGTCCTGGCGGCGCTGGCGCTGATTATACAGGGCGGCCTATTCATGATGGTGACGGCCACCGGCGTATTCACCCAGATCGGCAAGGGTACGAACCCGGCCTGGGCATTCTTCCTGCTGATCGCCATCTGCCAGGCGCTGCTCACGCTGACGCCGTTTGGCCGCAGGCTGATGTTCGTCGGCTCGAACCCGGCCGCCGCCCGGCTCAGCGGCATCAACGTGGGGCTGTACTTCGCCGCAGCGTTCACGCTGTGCGGGCTGATCTCCGGCGTGGCGGGCGTGCTGCTGCCCTCGCGCGTGATGAGCGCCAACCCGACCGCCGGCACGGGCTACGAGTTGGACGCCATCGCCGCCTGCGTCGTGGGCGGCGTAAGCATGAAGGGCGGCAGCGGCAGCTTCGTCAACACGCTGGTGGGCGTGATGGTCATGGGCGTGCTGTCCAACGCGATGAACCTGCTGGGCCTGTCCACCTACCCACAGATGATCGTCAAGGGCCTGGTGATCGCGCTGGCCTTTGCGCTGGATGTGATGAATAAGAGCCGAAAGGCGCGAAGGGGGTAGCGCGATGAAATCGAACATCGGAAAATTCCTGCGGGGGAACATCATCGTCGTGGCGCTGGTCGCGGCGGTGGCGCTGCTCACCTTCACCACCGACGGCTTCATGACCGCGTCCAATATAAAGAACATCCTGGCTCAAATCTCGCTGTACGGCATGGTGGCCTTCGCGATGACGATATCGATCATCGGCGGCGAGTTCGACCTGTCGGTCAGCTCGCTGATGGGCGTGACCACGATTCTGTTTACCGACATCGCCAAGCGCGCAGGCGTGCCGCTGGCGATCCTTGCCTGCCTCTTCGCCGGCGCGCTGGTGGGCGCGCTCAACGGCTTCATGGTCTCAAAGCTCAAGATCAACGCCTTCGTCGCCACGCTGGCGATGATGCTGATGCTCAAGGGCTTCGCGCTGACCTACACCAACGGCAAGCCCATCAACTACCCGAACGCCGATCTCAACGCGTTCGGCAACGGCGAGGTTTGGGGCCTGCCCAACATCACCTGGTTCTTCTTGGGCGCGCTGGCCCTTTCCTGGCTTACGCTCAGCCGCACCCGCTTCGGGCGCAATGTGTATGCCACCGGCGGTAATTTGACGGTGGCCAAGATGGCGGGCATCAACGTGGACTTCTACAAGGCGATGCTGTTCGTGATCCTGGGCGTCACCACGGCGGCGGCGGGCATCCTGATGGCGATGCGGCTGTCCTCGGGCAACTCGCTCTACGGCGGCGACCTGACCATGTCGGTGGTCGCCGGCGTGGTCATCGGCGGCACGAGCCTGTCAGGCGGCCGGGGCGGCGCGCCGCGCACGCTGTGGGGCATGCTGCTGGTGGGCGTACTGTTCAACGGCCTGCAGCGGCTGGAGGTTCAGGCCAACTGGCAGGATGTGGTCAAGGGGTTGATCCTGATCGCGGTCGTCTCGGCAGACGCGGTGCTTATGCAGATCAAGCGCAAACCCACCTTGGGCAAGGAGGCGATCGCATGAAAGGCAAGATGCGGGCGCAGGTGTTCTACGAGCCGAAGCAAATGAGGCCCGAGACCGTGGATATCCCCGAGGTGGGCGCCAACCAGGTGCTGGTGCGCGTGCGCGCCTGCGGCATCTGCGGCAGCGACGTGGCCTACTACTACGGTCGCAGCCCGCTGGACACCAAGACCGGCAAGGGTCCGCTGATCCTGGGGCACGAATTCTCGGGCGTCGTCGAAGAGGTCGGGGAGATTCCCGCCGCCTTGGGCCTGTTCGCGCCGGGCGAGCGCGTGCTGGCCAATCCGGTGCAGCACTGCGGCGTCTGCCCGGATTGCGTGCGCGGCCAGGTGCACCTGTGCCGCAACAGCCGCGTCAGCGGCGTCAGCGCGGACGGCGCGTTCGCTCAATACGCCGCGATCGACTACACCCATCTGCACAGGATCCCGGAGGGCGTGTCCTTTGAAGATGCGGCATTGTGCGAACCGCTGGCCTGCGCCGCGCGCGGCGTGAAGAAGCTGGATGTCCAAATGGGCGACTACGTCGTGATCTTCGGCCCGGGCAGCATCGGCCTGATGATGACGCGGCTGATTCGCGCCCGGGGTGCGGGTCGGATCGCGATGATCGGCACCAGCGACTACGCGCTCAAAAAGGCCGGTGCGATGGGCGCGGACTTCCTGATAAACACGCGCGATCCCGCCTCCCCCTATTACGGCCGGGACGCCGTGGGCGCGGTCGAAGCCGCGGGCGGCGCGCTGGCCGACCGGGTAATCGTAGCGACCGCCGCCGAGCAGGCGCTTTCCGGCGCGCTCGAGGTCAGCGGCCGCGGCGCGACGATCGTCTACTTCGGCCTGCCCGACGCGGACACAGAGCTGAAGGTGCCGCTGCTTAAGACGCTCACGGCGGACAAGTCCATCCTGGTGAGCTGGCTCGCGCCCCACACCTGGGACGCGGCGCTCAACGCGCTGCGCGACCATGTGGTGGACGCCGCCGCCCTCGTCACCCACCGCTTCCCGCTGGACGGCCTTCGAGAGGGCATCGAGTTGATGGCCGACCGAACGCGCCCCGAAAAGACCAAGGCCATGGTATTGATCGATTAATCGAGGAGGGATGAACATGAATCCGAGGGCCATCATCGAACAGGCGCTCAATGACGGCAAGGGCGTCGTACGCCTCGCGCCCAACTGGGTGCCCCGCTCGTTCTGCCGCCCGGGTCGCCGGCTCCGGCTGCACCCGGACGATTACTTCGCGCTGGGCCTCGCCCGCGGCGGCATCGACGAGCGCTGGTTCTCGTCCACAACCCCCGCCGACAACGGCCCCGGGACGCCCGGTGACGAGGGCCTGAGCTACATCGTGACCGCGGACGGCAAGAAAGCATTGCTGATCGAGGCGGTCGAGTTGCTGGGCGCCGAGATCATCGGCGAGCACCTGCACGGGAAGTACGGCCGCTGGCCGATGTTCTCAAAATTCTTCGACAACAGAGGCCCGCTTCCCCATCACATCCACCACAACGACGAATACGCCGCCCGCGTCGGCGCGAGCGGCAAGCCGGAGATGTACTTCTTCCCCGCCCAGTACAACAACTACGGCGCGGAATTCCCGTTCACCTTCTTCGGCATCAACCCGGGCGTCACAAAGGACGAGGTCAAGCAGGCGCTGATCGACTTCGGCAAGGGCGACAACCACCTGCTGGAGCTGTCGCGCGCCTACAAGCTGACGATGGACACCGGCTGGGACGTGCCGCCGGGCGTGCTGCACGCGCCGGCCAGCCTGTGCACCTACGAGCCGCAGTTCGCCTCGGACGTGTTCGCCATGTACCAAAGCGTGCTGTACTTCGACCACGCGGTGCCGGAGAACCTGCTCTGGAAGAATTGCCCCGAGGACAGGATCGGCGACTACGACTACCTGATGGAGGTCATCGACTGGGCGCTCAACGTGGACCCGAATTTCTCCGTCAACCGCTTCATGAAGCCGCTCGCCGTCGAGGCGGGCGAGGGTCATCTGGACGAGTGGATCTGCTACAAGAGCCCGGTCGCGGGCGCGAAGCGCCTGACCGTCGAGCCGGGGCATAGGGTGACGCTGCGCGAGCGGGTGCCCTACGGCCTCTTGTGCGTGCAGGGGCATGGCCGGATCGGCGGCGCGGAGCTGTCCGCGCCGACGATGATCCGCTTCGGACAGTTGACCAGCGACGAGTACTTCGTCACCGAATCGGCCGCCAAGGACGGCGTGACGTTCGAAAACCTGTCCGGCACCGAGCCGCTGGTGGTGCTGCGCCACTTCGCGGAGCACCCCGACCGCCCGCAGGCGTAGTCGAGCCATAGAACGAGGCGGAGCCGTAACGCCAAGAGCGCCGCGGCTCCGTCTTTTACATGCCCCTGAAGTATGTTTTATGCCGCGCCACCCTCCGCCAGGCACTTCGCCCACGTGTTTTGGGCCTGCCGTCGGCGCACGCCCAGGGCATACGGGGCGCGGGTGGAAAATCATAACATTGCGACCCGCAAAAAGGGATTGACATCCGGCCTCGCGCTCCATATAATATACCAAACATATCGGATTGATATGATATGGCGCATGGAGAGGGACTGATCGGATGAGGATATCGTCCAAGGGCAGGTACGCGCTGGCGGCGACGGTCAGCATGGCGCTGACCGCGGCGCAGGGGGAGAACGCGACGGTCGCGGGGCTGTCGCAGCGGCTGGGCATCTCCAAGGTCTACCTGGAGCAGGTGTTTTCCCTGCTCAAGCGCAGCGGCTCGGTGACCTCCACGAAGGGATCGCAGGGCGGCTACCTGCTGTCGCGTCCCGCCCAGGCGATTTCGGCCTACGACATCCTCGCGGCGACCGAGGTCGCGTTGTTTGAGGACGCCGAGGACACGGTCGGCTCCGCCGCGCCCGGCATCGAAAGGGCGATGCGGGACCTGCTGTTCGATCCCGCCGACGCGGCGCTGAAGGACAGCCTTGAGCGCGTCTCGCTGCTGGACTTGGCCGAGGAGGCGCAGCGGGAAGGCGGTGAAGGCGGATATATGTACTATGTATAAAGATGACGTGAAAGATACCGCCGGCCAGGAAGCGGCATTGAAATCGCGCTTAATCTTGCAATGTGACGTGGAGGTGTGATAACATGACAAAGGTCTATCAGAATCTGACGGAGTTGATCGGGCGCACGCCGCTCTTGCAGTTGAATCAGTACGGGAAGCGGCAAGGGGTGGCGGCCAATCTGATCGCCAAGCTCGAGTACTTCAATCCCCTGGGCAGCGTGAAGGACAGGATCGCCTACGCGATGATCGCGGACGCCGAGGAGCGGGGCCTTATCACGGAAGGCACGGTCATCATCGAGCCGACCAGCGGCAACACGGGCATCGGGCTTTCGTTCGTGGCGGCGGCCAAGGGTTACCGGCTGATCCTCACCATGCCCGAGACGATGAGCGTGGAGCGCAGGGCGCTGGTTAAGGCGCTGGGGGCCGAGGTCGTGCTGACGCCCGGTTCCGAGGGTATGAAGGGCGCGATCCGCAAGGCCGAGGAACTGGCGGCGGAGCTTCCGAGCGCGTTCATCTCGCAGCAGTTCAACAACCCCGCCAACCCCAGGACCCACCGGGAGACCACCGCGCTCGAGATCCTCGCGGACACAGATGGCGCGATCGCGGCCTTTGTCGCGGGGGTGGGCACGGGCGGCACCGTCTCCGGCGTCGGCCAAGCGCTGAAAGAGAAGGTGCCGGGCGTGAAGATCTTTGCGGTCGAGCCCGCCGCCTCTCCGGTGCTGTCCGGCGGTCAACCGGGCCCGCACAAGATCCAGGGCATCGGCGCGGGCTTCGTACCCGGCGTGTTCGATCCGAGCGTCGTCGACGAGGTCGTCACGGTGGGCAACGACGAAGCGTTCGAGACCGCCCGCGCGGCGGCCTCAACCGAGGGCCTGCTCGTGGGTATCTCCTCGGGCGCGGCGCTGCACGCGGCGACGCGGATTGCGAAACGCCCGGAATTCGCGGGCAAAAACGTGGTCGTGCTGCTGCCCGACACCGGCGAGCGATATCTCTCGACGTCCCTCTTTACCAAGGGGTAGACAAGGAGTTGCGCCATGGAAATACGCGAGCTGTACAAATACGGCCAGGTGGTGTCGCTGGAGGTGTTTCCGCCCAAGCAGGACGCGGACGTTGACGATATCTTAAGCGCCTTGGGCGACATGTGCGCGCTTGCGCCCGACTTCATCAGCGTGACCTACGGCGCGGGGGGCGCGGGCAATGTCAACCGGACGGCGGAGATCGCCGCCCACATTGAGGGCCGTTACGCCACCACGGCCATGGCCCACCTGACCTGCTCCGCCGGCGCCGAGCGCATCCGTCAAATGCTCGACGAGATGCGCCTAAGCGGCATTCGCAACGTATTGGCGCTGCGCGGGGACATCCCCGAAGGCGAGAGCGCGGCGGGCGGTTATCGCTACGCCAGCGAGCTGGTGGCCGCGATCCGCTCGCGCGGGGATTTCTGCATCGGGGCCGCCTGCTATCCCGAGGGGCACATCGACTGCGACTCCCCCGCGCTGGATCTGCTGCTCATGCGCCGCAAACAGGACGCGGGCGCGGACTTCTTCCTGTCCCAACTCTGCTTCGACGACGATCTGATCCTGCGCTTTATCGACCGCGCGCGCGGCGCGGGCGTCACGCTGCCCATATCGGTCGGGGTCATGCCGATTTTGAGCCGCAAGCAGATCGAGCGGATGATCTTCCTGTGCGGGGCGTCGCTGCCCTCGGCAATCATCAAGCTGCTGCACAAGCACGCGCATGCCCCCGCCGACCTGCGCGCGGCCGGCATCGAATACGCCGCCCGGCAGTTGACCGGGCTCCTGTCGCGCGGCGTGGACGGCGTGCACATCTACACGATGAACAAGGCCGACATCGCCGCGACCTGCTTCAAGCGGCTGGGGCGCATCTGATGGCCGGGCACGACCGGGACGAGGTGCTGCGCTACCTCGGGCGGCGCGGTCAGAGCGTGCCGCCCGAGCTCGATGCGCTGGTCGCCGACTGCATGGCGGAGCTCGACGGCAAGGCCGCGCCCCGGAAGGTCTGCGCGATGTTGCCGCTGCGCCCGGAATCGGGCGGCCTGCGGGTGGGCGGCACCGCCTTGCTGTTGCCCGGCGCGGACATCCGCCGCCATGTGCGGGGCTGCAATGAAGCGGTGCTGTTCGCCGCCACGCTGGGCGTGGGGGTGGACAACCTGATCCGCCGCTGGTCATATACCGACCTGACCCGCTCCGTGGTGCTGGACGCCTGCGCCACGGAGGCCATCGAGGCGTTTTGCGACGAGGCGGAGACCGACCTGCGCCGCCAGCTTGCCGAGCGGGGGCAGGGGCTGACATCCCGCTTCTCGCCCGGCTACGGCGACCTGCCGCTGGATGTTCAGCCGCTGCTGCTTTCGGTGCTGGACGCCCCCCGTCGGATCGGGCTGACCTGCACCGAGCGCCATATTCTGTTGCCCCGAAAGTCGGTGACCGCGGTGCTGGGGGTGGGCGCGGCTGCGGAAACGTCGGCGCGCGGCTGCCGCTCTTGCGCCCGGCGCGATACATGCAATTTCCGAAAGGATGATGGCGATGATGGATGTGCTTGCCTTCCTCAAGGATAACATCCTGGTCTTCGACGGCGCGATGGGCACCATGCTTCAAAAGAGCGGCCTCGCGCCCGGCGAACTGCCGGAGATGCTCAACCTCACTTCTCCCGAGACGGTCACCTCGATTCACCGGGCCTACGTCGAGGCCGGCTCGGACGTCGTCACCGCCAACACCTTCCAGGCCCACGAGCTCAAGCTTTCCGACGTGGAAGCGGTGGTGTCCGCCGGCATCCGCTGCGCGCGCGCGTCGGGCGCGCGCTATGTGGCGCTGGACGTGGGGCCGCTGGGCCAGTTGATGGAACCGATGGGCACACTCTCCTTCGAGCGCGCCTACGAAATCTTCCGCCGCCAGATGATCGCCGGCGAAGCGGCCGGGGCCGACCTGATCCTGATCGAGACGCTGTCCGACCTCTACGAGGCCAAGGCCGCGATCCTGGCCGCGCGGGAAAACACCGCGCTGCCCGTGTTCTGCACGATGACCTTTCAGGCGGACGGGCGCACCTTCGTGGGCTGCGACCCGCTGACCGCCGCCGTAACGCTCGAGGGGCTGGGCGTGGACGCGCTGGGCGTCAACTGCTCGCTGGGACCGGCGCTGCTGAAGAGGGCGGTGGACATCATGCTCGCGCGCGCGCGGGTGCCGGTGATGGTACAGGCCAACGCCGGCCTGCCGGTGATGGCGGGCGGGGAAACCCGTTACGACATCCCGCCCGGGCAATACGCCGCCGACGTCTGCGCGATGGTTCGCCAGGGGGTGCGCATCATCGGCGGCTGCTGCGGCACCACGCCCGAGTACATTCGGGCGATGCTTGCGCAATTGACCGGCAAAACGCCGGTGCGCACCGCGCCCGTGCGCATCACCGCCTGCACCTCGGGCACCCGGACGGTCGTGCTCGACGGCGCAACCACCGAGATCGGCGAGCGGCTCAACCCCACCGGCAAGAAGAAGATGCAGGCCGCGCTGCGCGAGGGCAATGTCGATTACCTCGTCGGCGAGGCGCTTGCGCAAGCAGAGGCGGGCGCGGCGGTGCTCGACGTCAACGTCGGCCTGCCGGAGCTCGACGAGCCGCGCGTGCTTGCCAACGTAATCGCGGCGGTGCAAGGGGTCACCCCCGCGCCGCTCGCGATCGACAGCGCCGACCCCGCCGCCATCGAGGCGGGTGTGCGCGCCTACAACGGCAAGCCCATCATCAATTCGGTCAACGGCAAGGCCGAGGTGATGGCGAAGATCTTCCCGATCGCCAAAAAATACGGCGCGCTGGTGATCGGCCTCACGCTCGACGAGCGGGGCATCCCCGAGACGGCGGCCGGGCGGCTGGAAATCGCGCGGCGCATCTTGGACACCGCGCGATCGCATGGCATCGCCGACGAAGATCTGGTCATCGACTGCCTGGTGCTGACCGCCTCAGCGCAGCAGGAGCAGGTGCGGGAAACGCTCGAAGCCGTGCGGCTGGTCAAGTCGGAACTCAATCTCAAAACCTCGCTGGGCATAAGCAATGTCTCGTTCGGCCTGCCCGGCCGCGAGCTGCTAAACGCCACCTTCCTGGCGGCGGCGCTGGGTGCGGGGCTGGACGCGGCCATCCTCAACCCGCTGTCCCCGCGTTACCGCGAGGTGCTGGACGCCTACCGCGTGCTGAGCGGGGAGGACCGGCGGGCCGCCCACTATATTGAGGCGCGCGCTCAGGAGGTTAAGGCCGCGCCCGTCCCCCGCGAAGCCTCCCTCTCGCTGCGCGAGAGCATCGAGCAGGGCCGCAAGGAGCAGGCGCTGGCGGCGACAGCGCGCCTGCTGGAGACGGAAAATCCCCTGACGATCATCGACCGCGAGTTCATCCCCGCGCTGAACGCGGTGGGCAGGCGCTTTGAGAAGGGCGAACTGTTCCTGCCCCAGCTGTTGCAGTCGGCGCAGGCGGTGCAGGGCGGCTTTGCGCTGATTAAGGGGCGGATGCGCGCCGCCGGCCAGGCGCGCAGCAAGGGCAAGGTGCTGCTGGCCACCGTGCAGGGTGACATCCATGACATCGGCAAGAACATCGTGCGGATGCTGCTCGAAAACTACGGCTACGAGGTGGTCGATCTCGGCAAGGACGTGCCGATCGAGTCCGTGGTCGAGGCGATCCGCGAGCAGGGCATCCGGCTGGCGGGTCTGAGCGCGCTGATGACCACCACCGTAGGCAGCATGAAGGATACGATCGCCGCCGTGCGCCGGGCGGGCCTTTCCTGCGCCTTCTTCGTCGGCGGCGCGGTGCTCAATGAGGAATACGCCCGCTTCGTGGGCGCGGACTTCTACGCCCGCGACGCCATGGAGAGCGTGAACTACGTGGGCCGCTTCTTCGCCCAGGCAGGCGCTGATTAAAGCGCGCGCCAGCGAGGGGCATCTTCGCCAGATCGCGCCTGCCCGCGGCGTTTCATTTTGCAGCTTCCCCGTGAAAATCGTCATGGGGATACACTCCAGCGAATGGTCAGGCAATGTCATCAACATTTGAAATAGAGAGAGGTCGAATGACCATGGGCAATCATTCGGATACCGCCAGGGGACTATTTACGGAAGGGTATAACTGCTCACAGTCTGTTTTTGCCGCTTTCTGTGATGAAACCGGTATGGACAGGGATGCGGCTTTGCGCCTCTCAGCCTCGTTCGGCGGTGGCATGGGGCGGCTGCGGGAGGTATGCGGCGCGGTAACAGCCATGTTCATGGTCGCGGGCATTGCCTATGGATATACAAATCCGACGGACAAAGCCGCAAAAGCGGAGCATTATCGCTTGATTCAATCACTCGCTTACAAATTCAGGGAGATGAATGGCTCCTACATATGCCGAGAACTGCTGGGGCTTGAGGGGAGTACGGACAGCCCTGTCCCGCAGGCGAGGACTGAGGAGTACTATCGAACCCGTCCCTGCGCCGATCTTGTTGCGTGCGCGGCTGATATACTCGACGAACTGATATCTCGGAACGACGGATGATCGAGGCGAACACCGCCATGGCAAGCCGACGGTAAAGGCGGCTGAACCATTGCGATCTTGCCGACCGCCAGGGAACCAAACTGAATTTCCAGGTGATGAGCGCGGCTGTTGCCACCTTCCGCGAAGCGGGTACGGCAGGCGGATCTTGCTTTGAGGCAATCCGCAAGGATGTCAGGCGAAGGATTGGTCCCATTGGTCACATGAATGTAACGGAAAAGCCCACGCCGTCCATAAACTCTTCCGCTTGAGCGCGCATGTCTCCGGTCATCTCGACCGAGCGCAGCGAGGGAAGCGCCCGAAGCGCCGACAGGTCGCCGATGACGGCCTGCCTGAGAGCCAGCGAAGTCAAATGGGGGAACTGCTCGAGCCCATCCAGCGAATCGAGCGTCAGCCGATCCAGACCGAGGTGTTCCAGCGATCCACGCCCGCCGATGCCCGCGACGGAGCGGACCAGCGTAGCGCCGAGATCGAGGTGTCCCAAACGGGGACAGGTGTCAAGGATGGCGACGTCGGTTACGTTTGTGTCATACAGGTTCACGCTAACCAGGGATTTCATATGGGCCAGCGGCGCGACGTCCGACACCCGCGTGTGCATCAAGGTGATGGAGGCAAGGTACTTTGCCTTTGCGATCGGCCCGATGTCCGACAGGTTCTGGTAGGCCACCATGATCTCCTCCAGGGCCGGCAGCAGCCTTACGTCTTCCAGCGTTTCGACGGCGCCCCTCGGGGCCTTGCCGCGCGCGCCCGACAACCCGCCTTCGAAGGCGTCCCGCGTGAGCGCCACTTCATTGCCGAAGATGTAGATGGACCTGACGGTCGCCAACTCGTCCGGCGTCAGCGGCGCCTGCGCATCCACGCCCAGCTGCAGCCGAACCGCTTGTTCGATCAACGGCTCCTGAAACCGTATGCCCTGCGCGAAGGAGAATGTGAAGAGCCCCGTATACCGGCCGATGCCGAAGCCTAAGCACAGGCAAAGCAGCGCCGCGGCCAGACCGCTGCGAAGCGTCGTCCTCCCGCGCGGCTTGACCGCGCCGAGCAGCGCCCTTTTGACGGCGTCGGCGCTGCGGAAGCGCGCCTCCGGGGAGAAGGCCGTACACCGGCGCACGATGGCCGCCAGCCGCCTGTCCGGAATCACGGCCGCCCTCACTTCCGCGCTGCCGGTCAGCATCCAGCATAGCAGCACGCCCAGCGAGTAGATGTCCGCCCGCGCGTCGGTCTGCGAAAAGCCGTATTGCTCCGGCGGGGCAAAGCACCGGGTGCCCGAGATCTGCGTGTCCGCATCGACGCCGTCGTCGTAAACGCGGGAGATCTCGAAGTCGATCAGCGCGACGGAGCCGTCCTCCCGGACGATCACGTTTTGCGGCTTGATGTCTCGATGAATGACGGGCGGCTGCTGGCCGTGCAGGCAGGTCAGCAACTCGCACAGCCGGATGCACAGGGCGACGGTCTGCGCGGCGGACGGTTTGCGCTCCCGCACATACCGGTCGAGCGGCGTGCCGGGGATGTACTCGCGGACGATGCAGACCGCGCCGTCGCCCTCGTATTCGTCGGCGAAGGCGGGCAGCCCGTCGTGCCTGAGCGCCTTGAGGATGCCGCCTTCATGCACGCAGCGATGGATGTTCCGGTCGTACCATTTGGCGATGAACAGCTGCCGCGAGCCCTTGCGCGTTACCAGGTAGGTTTCCGTGCCGTGTCCGCTCGCCAGGCACTCCAATTGATCGTAGTCGTCCAAAAAGCCATCCGGAAAGCGAATCTCCGCAAAGGCGGCCTCCAACTCGGCGACCGCTTTCTGTACATCGCTCATCTCGGCATGGCTCCAATCGTCGGCAGCCCGAGTTCGGCCAAGGCGTCTTGCGTATCCGCGAGGCTGATACCGTTTTGTAAGCTATAAGCGACGACCACATCCCTGCGCACGCGCGGGTAAAGCGGGCCGTATCCCGCGTGTTTGAGCAGCGATTGGGCCATCTCCACATCGGCCTTAAAGCCGAAGGCCAGCAACAGCACCGTATCGCGCGAGGGCTTGCGGTCGCCTCGAAATACCTGATAGCCAAACGAACGCTCGATGCCCGCTCGCTGAATCACGCTCGCGGGCTTCTCGCCCCGCTGCCTGCACAATGTGTCGATGTATTCAAAGAATGGCGGCAAAATATCCGCTTCGTTCTCGCCGAGGTATGCGTCCAGCGAGGGGGCCTTGAAGAGTTGATCCCACAATTTACTCGTCTTGAGGTCGCTGCCTGTTTCGCTCACGCTCATCACCCCGTCCTGCCTGCGTAATGTAGAATTTTACCTTCTCGCCCATCCTTTTCGCTTATTATAAACGATCATCCGCCGATCGTCAATTACAGAAAACAGGGACCGCGACGCCAGTTTCCCAGCGCCGCAGTCCCTGCTGTCCCTTGTGCCTCTACCGATTCGGCATCGGCTGCTCGGCGGCTTGCCTGGCCGCATACACGCCCCTGTCCCGGCCGTTCAGCACGCGGATCCGGGGGAAGGCGGCCCTGACGCCCTTGGGCGTCAGCGCGGTGTAGCAGGCAAGATCCTCGATCCTAAGCCCGTCTCCTGAGCCGGTCAGATCGGTCTGCTCAGGTACGATCTGCTCCCACTCCATCGGCCCTTCAGGCCCAAACGTCAGCGTGAGGGTGGTGTAGTTGCCGTTTTGAAGCGGTTGCGGGAAGGCGTGCAGTTCCTTGATCGCCGGGTCGATTTGCGAGTGCATGAAATAGCCGCCCTGGCGCAGGAAGCGCATCTCCGCGCGCCGGAAGTCGATCCCGGAAATCGGCTCGCCGCTCTTGTTGAATACGAACAGCTCGGCTTCAGCGCTTCCGTTTGCGGCGAACTTCAGGCGCTTTATCGACACGTACACCGCCTTGGCCTTGGCCGCGAGCGGCTTGGCGCGCTGGAACTCGTTGGCGACCACGTTGATCGTCGCGGTGTATGTCTTGGCGGGATCGGATTTGAGGTTCACCTTGAACGTGGCCTTGCCGACGCCCCTGCACTCGATCGTCCCATCCTCAAAGACGGCGGCGACCGACTCCGGCGAGCACGCCCAGTCAAATTCCAACCCGTGCACCCGGTTGGTGTCGCCGTAGGGATTGATCCACTGACGACCGCCCTGGGCAAAGGTATAACTCTTGTCCAGTTTGATCTTGGGCGATACCCAGGGCTTGCTCTTAACCTGCAAGCTGAACGGCGCGGCGCTCTGCCACCGGTTTTCACGGTAGACGCTCACGTAGTAATCGCGCCCGCCCCGGATATTGAACGCCTTGGTGGTGTTCACCGGTTTTTTCTGTTGGGGAACCATCGGCGGCGCCTGGTTGTACAGGAAGCGCATGCCCTCGTCGTTCGGGTCCTCGGGATTGGGCGTGTCGAGGAAGAAGAGTTCCATACCCACCCATTCCCTGCTTCCACCCTTGAGCGATACCTCCACCTTGGCATCGGAGGGCAGGCGGAAGCGGAAGGTGCGGCGATCCTCCTCCACGCCGAGCACATCTTGATAGTCTTGGCCCAGGCTGATCGGGCACGCGCCAAACGGATCTTCCACATCCGGGGCGGGCGCGGGAACCGGCGTAGCCTTCGCCTTGAGCCAATATTGGAGCGTGACCGGGCGACCATCGTAGTAATCCGCCCACACGCTGATTCGGTACTCGCCGACGCCCAGATACGTGCTCAGCGTGTGCTTCTGCGGCCAGATGCCGGCCTTATTCTCAGCAAAGTCGGTCTGGGCGATGTCCGACTCGCCGTCTTGCCACAGCTTCACGATCCGCATGCGGGTGCCGTTGCTGAAGCGGCTGAGCTCGAAATCCACCTTGGACACCCGATCGATTCCGAAGTACACCTCGTCCTGCTCCACCTCGTACCGATACGGATCGCCCTCCGGGTCGACTTGCCGCGGCACAAGCTGTCCCGCAAACACCGTGCCGTCGGTTCTCATGACCAGACGGGCATCCTCGGCCAGCGCCGCGGGCGCGAGCGCGCCCAACGCGGTCAGCATGATGACGAAAACGAGCGCAATGCATAGCCTTCTTGTCATAAACTGATCCCTCCATCTCTGAATACAATGCCTTCTTTCAAAGCATATCACGTTCCGCGGAACAATTGGTGAGCTGCCAGCACACATCGGCGGTACAAAATTGTCTTCCCGAACGCCCCAACTGCGGTTGAAAGCGATTGCGCTGTGCGCTTGACATACCCGTGCCCGCCGTCTATACTGGAAAAAATACATGCGCAAAAACGCAGCGTGATGGTCTGGAGGCCTGTACCTGTGGAGATCGTCTACCTGGGCGTCGTGTTCCTCGCGATTGTGTTGCTGTTGGGGCTGAAAAGGCCGCTGTATCAGGCGATTGCGGGCGGGTTGGTCGCCATCGTCATCCTGTACGCAATCCCGCCGGTCGAATGGGTATCGCGCCCTTGGAAGGTGCTCTCGCATTGGGATTCGCTGTCGGTGCTCCTGTCGCTGTACCTGATCACGTATTTGCAGCGGATGCTCGAGGCGCGCGCTCTGCTCAAACTCATGCAGCGGGACCTGAACGGCCTGTTCCACAACCGCCGGGTCAACGCGGCGGGGGTGCCGGTGTTCATCGGCCTGTTGCCCTCGGCCGCCGCCATGATCCTGTGCGGCGAGATCGTACGGGACGCCGCAGGCGATTACTTGAAGCCCAGGGAGCAGGCGTTCGTGGCCAGCTGGTTCCGCCACATCCCGGAAAGCACGCTGCCCACCTATTCGAGCGTGCTGCTGATGTCGAACCTGTCGGGCATCCCGCTGCCCCCGTTCATGCTGGGCATGATCGTGCCGTTGATCGCGTTGGTCGCGCTCGGGTACTTCCCCTACCTGCGCCGGTTGCCAAAAGACCCCGGTACGCCGCGCAGCGACAACCGGGGCCGGGATGCGTTGAATCTGCTCATTCACCTGTGGCCGCTGATTCTGGTACTGACCCTGATTCTGGCCTTCAAGCTGCCGGTCGTCATCGCCGTGCTCGCGTCGATCGCGGCGACGGCGGTAATTTATCGCTTTCGCGGGGCGGAGCTCGTTTCGGCGCTGCGCTCCGCCTTTGAATTGAAGCTGCTCGGCAACACCTTCCTGGTGCTGGTGCTCAAGGAGTTCATCGCGTATACGGGCGTTTTGCAAATGCTGCCCGAAGCGCTCTCCACCCTGCCCATCCCCACCTTCCTGATCTTCGCGCTGCTGTTCTTTGTGGGCACCATCATCAGCGGCTCCAGCAGCATCATCGCGCTGGGTACGCCGCTGGCCTTCGCCGCGATCCCTGGCGGCGGCATGCCCTTTATGGTGCTGCTCATGTGCGTGTGCCACGCCGCGAGTCTGCTCTCCCCCACCCACGTCTGCCTGGTGGTGGCGGCGGACTACTTCGGCATCACCTTGGGCGAACTGATCCGCAAGACGCTGCCCGCATCGCTGATGTTCGCAGCGCTGATGATCGGGTATTATCTGCTGCTGCGGCTGGCGTTCTAGGTAGGCGCTGATTTATTCGGCGCGGCCTCCCCGCCTTCGGGCGCGGGGAGCGGTTCCCCGGCCTCAATCAGCTCGGGGAAGCGCGTCATGTAGCCGGCGATGGCTGTCATAAGGGCGCCGGTCACGATCAATTGCGTTTCCACGCTGACCACGTCGGCCAGCGGGCCGAATATCGTCATCGACAGCGGTATGGCGGCCGAGCCGATGATCGAGATCAGCCCGAATACGCGCCCCATGAACTCAGGCGCGATTTTCTGTTGCAAGACGGTCATGACGCCCGTGTTGATTAGGGGCATGGTGAAGCCCGAAAACCCCATGACGATCAGATAGAACAGGAAATCGCGCGAGAACCCCATGACCAGCGTCGCCAGCCCGAACGCCGCGCTGCCGAGCAGCAGTAGGTGAATCCTGTTGCGCACCTTGTCGCCGATAAAGCCAATCGCCGCGCCGCCGAGCAGGCTGCCGACGGCGAATACCATCTCGTGCGCGGTCAGCCGCCAGGCCTCCTCGCCAAAGCTGCGCGCCACCATGAGCGGCGTCAGCAGCACCACCGGCCCGAACATCAGCGCGTAGACCAGATAGAACAGGATCAGTTGGCTGAGCCACCGGGTGCGCTTCACATAGCCAAGGCCGCCCATCATATCGCCCGTCACCGAAGCGCCCTCGGCGGCCGGCGCCGCCCGAGTCGGCACGCTCAGCATCATCAGGATGCCGATGCCGACCGCCGCGGTCGCGACGTCCACCCAGAACGTCGATTGCAGCCCCATCCTCGCGTACAGCATGCCCGCCGCGGCCGGCGCGGCCAGCATCATGACGCTTTGAATGCTGGCGTTGATGCCGTTGACGCGCATCAGATGCTCGGAGGGCACGATGTCGGGCAGCAGCGCGCTGACCGCCGGCTGCTGAATGCCGTTGCCCAGCGAGCGGATCGCGGAAATCACGTACAACAGCCACAGGTGGTCGCAGCCTCTCATAAACAGCACGGCCAGGATGGCGGTGCTCAGCGCGATCATGGCGTCGGCCCACACGATCATGCGCCGTCGATCGTGGCGGTCGGCCCACACGCCGGCAAACGGCGCGATTACGAGCTGCGGCAAAAAGCCGCACAGCGTCATAATCGTCATCTGCGCGCCGTTCTTGGTGGAAAGCGTCACGTGCCAGGAAATGGCGAACTGCACCACCATCGAGCCGAACAGGCTGATCGTCTGCCCGCTCAGATACAGCGCGACGCGGCGAATCCATTTGTCTTGCATACGTAAAAAAGTATCCTTTCGATATCGATAGGCCAACAGTATATCATACGGCCGGCGCGCCGCCATGGTGCTTTGCGTAAAATCGTCACAAAAATGGCGTCGGAGCCATCGCTCGACGCCATTTGCTCATCCATCGGTCAAGGCTGGCCTTTCACAAAGGCCGCAATGTCACTGAGCACCTCATCCGGAATGCGCGCGGGGGTATTGTACTCCCGCATCGCCTCGGCCAAGTTTTGCGCCTCGGATGGCATGAACAGGTGATTCAGCCCCGGATAGAGCTTGAGCTGCGCGTAGGGCTGGCCCTCGAGCGCCGCGCGATAGCGCCCGTAGTCGGCCTCCGTCAGCACCTGCTTGTCGTTGTCACCCTGCAACACCAAGACCTTCGTCTGTTGCCCGGTCAGCAGCGCGATCGGGTCGTGCTTTTGCATCTCGTACAGGTAGTACGCGCTCATCGCGCCGCCGTACAGCGGCAGATGCGCAAGCGCCTGTTCCTCGGTACCCTGATAGACCGCCTCGGCCTCGGCGCGCATGTCGTCGTAGGGCTTGCGCGCCGCCGGGTCATCCGCCGCCGCGCCCAGCGCGTCCATCTGCTGGTCGTACAGGATGTCGGTCAGTGTGCGCGGCGAACCGGCCAGCAAAATCAGCCCCTTGACGTCCGCGCCTTCCTCCACAAACCGGGGCGCGAGCATGCCGCCCTGGCTGTGGCCCAAAATGAACACCCGCTCGGGATCGACGCGCGGATCGGCAGCGAGCAACCGGGTTGCCGCCAGCACGTCTTCGATATACTCCTGTTTGACCGAAAAGTCGGGCCGCCCGGCCGCCTCCGGGTAGGTCACCACGCGCTTGTCGAACCTGAGCGCCGCGATGCCGCGCTCGGCCAGCGCGTGCGCCAACTGCGCGAACACCCGATTGCCGCCCACCGCCTCGTCGCGCCCGTTCGGGCCGGAGCCCCACACCAGCAATACCGCCGGTAGCGGCCCCGCCGCCGGCAGCTTGCCCCGTGCCGCTTCGGGAAAGGTCAGCGTGCCGCCCAGCGGATAGCCAGTCCCGGCGTCCACCGTCACTTCCTCGGCGGTCACGCCCTCGGGAACCGGCTCCTCGGGCGTCTGCGTGTCGCTCTGAAACAGCAGCGACTGCGCCACGCCTTCGCCGTCCAGCGCGATGATGATCTTATAGGCCCCCCGCTCAAAGACCGCCTCGGTCGTCACCACGTCCATGTCCATGGCGCGCGTCATATGGGCCTCGCCGAGGCCGGTCAGCGCGCCTGTGCTGTCGAGCATGGCATCGATCAACGCCTGCAGCCCGCCCTGCGCGTCCAGCGCGCCCTTGAGCTGATCGGAAAGGCGGGCCTCGGCGGCGGCATAGTCGCGCGACAGAATGGTCTCAATCAGCGCTTTTGCCGCGCGCACCGACGCATCGCCCCCGCCCGCTTCGCCCGAAGCCGCCGCACTGCCCAAGCTCATACCCAAGGCCCCTGTCATCGCAAGCGCAACCGCCACGCACCGCATCCATCGCTTCATCGCGTTCTTTCCTCCGCTTCCTATCCTGAGCCCGCCGCGCCAGGTCTCCCATCGCGTTCCAGGCATCGCCCATGCCGATCGCTTCCTAATATTATATATTTAGGAAACTATCTAAACATCTAATCAAATTATATGCGCCGTCGCTGTCGTTGTCAAGCAGGGCGGCGCGATTTAACAGAGGCGCTACGCCTTGAGCGCCGCGTCGAAGCTGAACGCCGAAGGCTCAAAGTTGACGCGGCTGGCGAAGCCGAACGCCTCCTGCGCGCCGTGCATGCGCTCCATGCCGCTGTCCTCCCACTCCACGCAGAGCGGACCGCGGTAACCCATCTGGTTGAGCTCGCGGGTGATGGCGTCGAAGTCCACGTCGCCGTGGCCGAGCGACACAAAGTTCCAGCCGCGCCGGGTGTCGCCGAACTCGATGTGCGAACCCAGGATGCCCGCGCGTCCGTCGAGGTTCAGCTTCACGTCCTTGAGGTGCACGTGGTAGATGCGGTCCTTGAAGTCGCGCAGGAACATCGCCGGGTTCACGCCCTGCCATAGCAGGTGGCTGGGGTCGAAGTTGAGCCCGAGCGTCGGTCTGCGGCCAATCGCCTCGAGCAGCCGCTCGGTGGTGTAGTAGTCGAACGCGATCTCGGTCGGATGAACCTCGAGCGCCAACTTCACGCCGCACGCGTCGTACACGTCGAAGATCGGCGTCCACAGCTCCACGATTTTCCGGAATCCGGCCTCCACCATCGCGGGCGTGGTCTGCGGGAACGAGTACCACATCGGCCACAGCGGCGAGCCCAAGAAGCAGGTCACCACGCCGACGCCCAGCGCTTGCGCCGCGCGCGCGGTCATCTTCATCCCCTCGGTCGCCCAGGCGCGGATCGCCGCGGGATTCCCCTTGACCTCGTCCGGCACGAAGTTGTCGAGCCGCTCGTCGTAATTGTCGCCCACGCACTGGCCCATCAGGTGAGCCGACAGCGCGTGGATCTGCATGCCGTGCCGGTCGAGCGTGGCCACAAGCTCGCCGCGGTAGGCCGCATCCTCCACGGTCTTCCATACGTCGATGTGCGCCTGGGTGGCCAATTCAAAGCCCTGATAGCCGATCGCGCGCATCTGCTCGCACAGCGCTTCGAGCGGCATGTCGCCGAACTGGCCGCTGCAAATGGTGATGGGTCGCTTCATCGGAAATCCCTCGCTTTCGCTCATTTCTTGCCGCGCACGTTTTGCAGCAGCACCGCGATGATGATGATCGCGCCGCTGATCGCGCCGTTCAGGAAGGTCGGCACCTGCGCCGCGACCAGAATGTTGTTGATGATCTTGAACATGATGACGCCGAGGAAGGTGCCGATGATCTTGCCGCGCCCGCCCGACATCGCGGTGCCTCCAATCGCCACCGCCGCGATGGCGTCCATCTCGAACAGATTGCCCGCGCTGGCCGCCGCCACCGCCATCAGCCGCGAGGCGTAGATCCAGCTGGCGAACCCGCACAAGAGGCCCGTGATCGAGAACACCGCGATCTTGGTGCGATCGACATTGACGCCGGCCAGCCGCGCCGATACCTGGTTGCTGCCCACGGCGTAGGTGTGCTTGCCGAGGCGCGTGCGCTGCATAATCAGCCCGAACAGCAGGGACATCGCGATGAAGATAATCATCGGGTACTGTACGCGGTTGCCGAATACCTCGATCGCGCCGTTCGCCACCTCGCGGAAGGCGATGTAGTAGGGCTCGGTCGCGATGCCTCCGGCCACGCTGAACGGGCCGCCCTGCCCGAAGTGGTTGATGATCGAGCGGCAGGCGGTCTGCATCGCCAGCGTCGCGATCATCGCGGGCATGCGCCCCTTGGCGACGAGCAAGCCGTTGACGAGGCCAATCGCCCCGCCGAATGCCACGCAGAAGATCAGCATCAGCCAGATGTTGTGCGTCTTGTTGAGCACCTCGATGCCAAAGCCCGAGATGATCGCCACCTGCGCGCCGACCGAGATGTCGATCTGCCCGGCGCAGATAATCATCGTCATGCCGAGCGCGATGATGCCGGTCACCGACGCCTGCACGAAGATCGAGTTGATGTTGCGCCACTTGAAGAAATTGGGGTTGACGATCACCGCGATCAGGACGATCAATACGAATGAAACGATGTAGCTGTAGTCGCTAAGCAGCTTGCGCAGCGCCGTGCGGCCGGTGAGTTTGCGTCGATCAGTCATGCTTCTTCCCCTCCACATTTGATCCCGTGGCATAGAACATCACGTCCCGTTCGCTCAAGTCCGCGCGCTCGATCACCGCGTTGATCTCGCCCTTGTACAGCACGAAGCAGCGGTCGGCGACCTTCGCAATCTCGGGAAACTCGGAGGAGAACACCAGGATGGCCTTGCCCTGCTTCGCCAGCTCGATCAGCAGGCGGTAGATTTCGAACTTCGCGCCCACGTCGATGCCCTGCGTAGGGTTATCGAAGATCAGCACGCTCGCCCCGGTCTCGAGCCACCGGCCGAGGATCACCTTTTGCTGGTTGCCGCCCGACAGCGATGTGATTTCGTTCTTGGGGTTGTCGGCCTTGATCTTGAGCGATTGCTGCTGGCGGCGGTAGCGCGCCTTTTCCTCCCGCATGTTAATCAGCGGGCGGCGCATCAGGGTGTTGAAGTAGCCCATCGAGGTGTTGTCGTAGATGCTCAGGTCGTTGAGGATCCCCCGCTCCTTGCGGTTCTTGGGCACCATCGCGACGCCCGCGCGCATCATCCTGGGGATGCCGCCACGCCCCACCGACCGGCCGTTTACCGCGAGCGCGCCCTGATGCGGGATCACGCCGAACAGCGCGTCGGCCAGCTCGTCCCGGCCGGAGCTTTGCAGCCCCGTAAAGGCCAGGATTTCGCCCTTGCGCAGCTCGAACGAGATGTCGTTGAAGTTCTCGCCCGACAGCCGCTCGGCCTTGAGCGCGACCTCGCCCGTCACATGGCAGGGCTTGGCCGCAAACTCCTCGTCGGCCAGCGTGCGCCCGATCATCATCGAAGTGATTGCGTCCTCGTCGACGTCCGCGATATTGCCCTCGCCCACGAGGCGCCCGTCGCGCAGCACGTAGTAGCGCTCGCAGACCGCGAATATCTCGGGCATCTTGTGGGATATGTAGATGAAGCTCACGCCCTCTTTGACGAGCGCGCGCATGATTTCAAACAGATTCTCGATCTCCCGGTTGGACAGCGCGGTGGTGGGCTCGTCCATGATAATCAGCTCGCACTTGAACAGCAGCGCGCGCGCGATCTCCACCAATTGCTTGTCGGCGGTTTTCAGCTCGGAAACCTTTGTCCAGGGGTCGATGTCTACGCGCATGCGCCTGAGCACCTCGCCCGCGCGCGCGGCCATCGCGGCCTTGTCGAGCAGGCCGTGCTTGCGGATCTCCTGCGCCAGGTACATGTTCTCGAATACGTTCAGGTCGTTGCACAGGTTGAGCTCCTGATGGATGAAGCGGATGCCGCGCTTCATCGCCGTGAGCGCGCCGCCCATCTTTACCTTCTCCCCGTCCAGGTAGATGTCGCCCTCGGTGGGCGCGAACGTGCCGGCCAGCACGTTCATTAGCGTAGACTTGCCCGCGCCGTTCTCGCCGAGCAGCCCTGTTATCTCGCCGGGCCCCACGCGGATATCGACATGGTCGACCGCCCGCACCGGCCCAAAGTCCACCACGATCCCCTTCATTTCCGTCAGCAAAAAAGCGCCCCCTTGTCCACGTGATCGTCGGGGGCGTAGCGCCGCGAGACGTCCTGCCCCATTCCCCTCCCATTCCCCCCCCGAAGAGGGGAATGGGAGGGGACGCCCCTGACGCTACGGCCCCATGTTGCGCTTTACGGGTTGATCGAATAACGATCGGCGAACTCCTGGCTCGCGCGATACGCATCCACCGTGCTCTTGTCGATCTCCATCGAGGGGATCAGGAACAGCTGGCCGCTGATCTCCTGGCCCTGATAGGTCTCGCCCTTGGCGGCGGCCACGCTCAGGCGCAGCGCCTCGCGGATATACGAGGGGCTGAAGAAGTAGGTGACCAGCGCCGGCTTCTCGATGCTGTCGTAGGTGGACAGCGTCTCCCTGCGGCCGCCCACGCTGGTAATCAGCGACAGGCTGTCAAAACCCGAGGCATTTTGAAGCACCGTGGTGATGCCGTCCACGATCTCGTCGTCGTGGGTAACGATCAGGTCGAGGTCGGCGATCGTCTCGGCGCCCGCGGTGTTGATCCAGTTCTCCATGAACTCCTGTGCCTTGGCGTTGGACCAGTCGGTCTGGAAGCCGTCCTGCAGCAGCACGAACTGGTCCTTGTACTCGCTCTTGTCGAGCACGTCCAGCATGCCCTGGGTGCGCTGCTTGGACACGGTGGAGCTGTCGCCGATGAACAGCAGGTAGGTGATCTTCTCGCCCGCCTTGAGCCTGTCGGCATACACCTTGAGCAGGTACTCGCCCATCATGTTGCCGATGCCCTCGTTGTCGCCCATGATCTCGGCGACCTTGCCCTCGAAGTTCTCGATCAGTCGGTCGTAGATCACGAGCTTCTTGCCTTCGTCCACGATGGCCTGAGCGGAGTTGCGCAGCTGGTCGCCCTCGAGCGGCCACAGCATAACCACGTCGGCGCCCCAGGTCAGAATGTCGTCGATGGCCTGGCTCTGCTTGCTGGCCTCGCCGCCCACGCCCATCATGTAGTCGTCAATAGCGCCGGACGCCTTGAGCGCCTCGGCTTCGGCGCGCGCGTGCGCCACCGATTCTCCGGTGAAACCGTGGTCGGCGTCGGGCGTGACGATACCCAGCTTCACGCCTTCGGCCAGGGCGACGACGCTGCCGAGCGTCAACATGAGGGTCAGGATGATCGCGATGAGCTTCTTCATGTAGATGGCCTCCTCAATGTTATTGACTCGACGGTCTTTCGACCGTTAAATCCAGGGTGTGCCTCCGCAAGCCGGACGACTCGCGCACCGTCAGTCGGTGAGGGAGCTGGATCTGCCGCGGCACTTCCTCGCCGCCGAGCAGCCCGATCAGCATCTCCATCGCGCGGTAGCCGATCTCGTAACAGGGCTGCCCCACCGTGGTCAGGTAAGGTCTGAACATCGTGGTGTGCTCCACGTCGTCGAACCCCACCACGGCCACATCCCCGGGCACGTTCAGGCCCAGCTCCCGCGCGCCCGCGATCGCGCCCAACGCCAGCACGTCGGAGATGCAGAACAGTGCCGTCGGCCGCTCGTCAAGCGACAGCAGGCTCACCGCCGCGTCAAAGCCGCTCTTGAAGCTGTAGCCGGCGTCGGCGCGGCAAATGTAGTCCTCGGATACCGGCAGCCCCGCACGCTCCAACGCGTCGCGGTAGCCCTTCACGCGCAGCGCCGTCGAGGAATACCGGTTTTCACTCGATATGATGCCGATGCGCCGGTGTCCCAGCCCCATCAGGTGGTCCATGACCTCGAGCGCGGCGCGGTAGTTGTCCACCGACACGTGCGCGATGTCCACCTCGGGGTCGAACTCCGAACACTGCACGATCGGGTAGCGCTCGGCGTAGGGCTTGAGCCAGGCGCTGCCCAGTTCCGTCGCCATCAAGATCGCCCCGTCGGCCTGGCGGCGCGTCAGCCGCCCGAGCACCGCCTCCTCCCGTTCGCGCCTGTTCCCGGTGTTGCAAAGGAAGTGGCTGTACCCATGCTGGTAAGCGGAGTCGCCGATGCCCGACAGGATGTGCGCGTAATACGGATTGGTGACGTTGGGCAACAGGATCAGGATCACGCGGCTCTCGCTCTTGCGCAGGTTGCGCGCCGCGCTGTTGGGCACGTAGTCGAGCGCCCGCGCGGCATCCAGCACCCGGCGCGCCAGTTCGCCCTCCTTCGCGCGCTTGCCGTTGAGCACGCGCGACACCGTCGCGACCGAACAGCCCGCCGCCTTTGCCACGTCCACAATGGTCGCCATGTGCCGCCCTCCCCAGCGTTGACGCTCGGTAATCGTTTTCACAAGCATCATAGCGCATTTTTCGGCGTTCGTCAATAGATTTCTTTGTGGGATTGGGCGATGTATAAAAGATTTGAAATCTGTTTTTCGGGACAGGTACGGACTCGCCCGGAAAGATAGAGACGCTGCCTGCCGGCAACGTCTCTATCTCTCAGAACATCGGGAACGCCGCGCCGCCGCTGACCGGGACCGGCGCTCCAGCCCCTATTGCTTAGGCGCCGGATACGGCGGCGCAGGGGTACGGGGGAACGTTAGGGGCGCCGCCCCCCCCAACCCGCCAAAAGGACTTCGCCCCTTTGGAATCCTCATCACCGCTCACGCGGGGTATTTATGCATCTTCATCCTCATCTGCGCTGTGCAGACCGGCGACAGCGCTGACCGGCAGCGAGAACAGCAGCGTCCCGGCCGGGCTGGTCGCGCCCGCCTCCCGGGCGATCGATTGCATGACGGCGGGCTTGCGCTCCTTCGGCACCACGATGAGTATCATCTCCCGCTCCTCGGCCAGCGACATTCCGAAGAACTTTTGCGTGCCCGCCGCGCCCGTGCCCTTGGCGTGCAGGATGGTGCCGCCCGGCGCGCCGGCCGCGCGCGCGGCGTCCATCACCAGTTCGCTCGTCCCTTTGTTGGCGATCGCCACGATGAGCTCATGGGGCGTATCCATGGCATCTTCCTCCTCCTTGGTCGTGTCCGCACACAGCGCAACCAGCGCCTTGCAAACGCTCGTGACCGGCAGGGCGAACGCGATTCCACGCCCGGGCAGATTGAGGCCGTGCCGCTCGATCAGCGCGTACAGCGCCCGCTCAGCCGACGCGCGGTCGCCCACCGCGAACAGCACCGCCTTTTCATCGCTCGCCAAGCCCAAGAGATCCAGTATGCCCGGCTTGACGGTACCGTGCCCCAGGCTCGATATCACCGCCGTCAGGCCGCTTTTGTGAAAACACCGGTTGATGTCCTCCTCGAGATCGCGGGAAGTAACCGCAATGACCCATAGAATACGCTTCATAGGCACCTCTGCATCACACATCGATGATCTCGTCGTCGGACACAACCGTCGTAACCGCCTGCTTCTTCGGTGCGCGATTGAGTTTCCATTGATAATATACCCCGAGCGCCTGAATGGTTACCAGCGGCGTCATCGCCACCATCGCCACGATGCCGAACGCGTCGGAGACGATGTCGCCGCCTACCGCCTCGCAGGCCCCGATCGCGAACGGCAGCAAAAACGTGGCCGTCATCGGACCCGACGCCACGCCGCCCGAGTCGAACGCCACGCCGGTAAACATATCGGGCACGATGAAGGCCAGCAGCAGCGACAGCGCGTAGCCGGGGATCAGCAGCCACATGATCGGCATGCCGGTCAGCACCCGCAGCATCGCCAGCCCCACCGAGGCGCATACGCCGATGGACAGCGACAGACTCATCGCGCGCTGCGGGATCGCGCCGCTGGTCAACTCCTCCACCTGCTTGTTGAGCACGTACACCGCCGGCTCGGCCGACACAATGAAGTAGCCTACCAGCATGCCCACCGGCAGCAGGATCCAGCGGTAGGAAAGCGCGCCCAGCACCTTGCCCAGCTGGTATCCGGCGGGCATGAAGCCCACGTTGACGCCGGTCAGAAACAGCGCCAGCCCCAGGAAGGTATACGCAAACCCGACCGCCATCCGGAACACACGACGCCTGCTCAACTTGAGCGCGGTCGCCTGCAGCACCGCAAAATAGACCACGATCGGCGCCAGCGCCAGCGCTACCTCCTTGAAGTATTGCGGCAGCGCCCGCAAAAACACCATAATCAGGTCGCGCGAGGTGGCGATGTTCGGTATCTCCACCGCCGTATAGGCGGTCTCGCCGCCCCTGAAGATTATACCCAGAATCAATACCGCCAGAATCGGCCCGACCGAAGCGAGCGCCACCAGGCCGAAGCTGTCCTCCTCCGCCTTGCCGTCGCTGCGCATCGCGCTGATGCCCAGGCCCAGCGCCATGATGAACGGCACCGTCATCGGCCCGGTCGTCACCCCGCCCGAGTCGAACGCCACCGGCAGGAACTCGCGCGGCACAAACTGCGCCAGCACGAACACGGCCGCGTAAAACCCCACCAGCAGGTAGCGCAGCCGAATCCCCCACGCAATGCGCAGGAATGCCACCGCCAGAAAGATGCCCACACCCAGCGCCACCGTAAGAATCAGCGCCAAATTGGGGATCATGGGCACCTGCTCGGCCAGCACCTGCAAATCGGGCTCCGATATCGTGACCAGCACCCCGACGAACAGGCAGGTGACGAGCGCCGGCCACAACTTCTTCGCCCTGGTGGCGTGCGCGCCCACCGCCTCGCCCATCGGCATCATGCTAAGCTCCGCGCCCAGCGTGAACAGGCCCATGCCCACGACCAGCAGCACCGCCCCGGCAAGGAACATCATGAGCACATTGCCGCCCACCGGCGCGATCGTCACGAACAGCAGCAGCATGATGATGCTGACCGGCAACACCGACGAGAGCGCCTCGTGCGTTCGCTCCCGCAAAATCGTCCGGTCCTTCCTGACCCAACCCCTTCTTTCCGTTTTGGTTTTGTCCGTCATACGTCCGTCTCACTTTCCGCATCGGCCTCCGCCATGCGGTAACCTACGCCAATTTCGGTGACGATGTAGGCGGGTGTCGCCGGGTTCTTCTCCAGTTTGCGGCGAATGTTGGCCATGTTGACGCGCAAGATCTGGTTGTCGCGCTGTGCGTGCGGTCCCCACACCTGTTGGATGATGAAGTCGTAGGTCAGCACCCGGCCGGCGTACTTTGAAAGCAAGGTGACGATCTTATACTCGTTCTGGGTCAGGTGCGCCTCCGCGCCGTCCACGGTCACGCGGCGCTTGAACAGGTCGATGCTCAAGCCCCCGCACGTAAACACGTCGGCCACCGTCGCGCCGCCCGCCTGGGCATGGCGCAACGCGGTGCGAATGCGCGCCAGCAACTCGCTGGTGCCGAAGGGCTTGGTGATGTAGTCGTCCGCGCCGAGGTCCAGTGCCTCCACCTTGTCGCGCTCGCGGTCGCGCGCCGACACCACGAGGATCGGCAGCCGCGACCAGGTGCGCACCTGCTTCAGGATCACGAGCCCGTCCATGTCGGGCAGCCCCAAGTCCAGGATCACCATGTCCGGGCAGTGCGACGCGATCATCTGAAGCGCCTGACGGCCGTCGCGCGCCTCGATGACCTTGTAGCCGTTGGCGCTCAGGGTGGTCCTTATGAAGCTCAGGATGTTGTGCTCATCCTCGACGATCAAAACCATCTGCTTGTTGCTCATACTCCTCCATCAGCGGCAGCGCGAACCAGAACAGCGCGCCGCCCTCGGGTCGATTTTCGGCGTCCATGCGCCCGCCGTGCGCCACGATGATCGACATACACACCGACAGCCCGATGCCCATGCCGCGCGAGGCGTCCGTCGCCCGGTCGCCGGCCGCGTAGCCGCCCTCGAACAGGTTGCCGAGCAGTTCCTTGGGGATACCCTGCCCGTCGTCGGCCACCTCAAAGAGGGCCTCGTCGCCCGTCCTTCGCACGCACAGCGACACGTTGCGGGTAGTCCGGCCGTGGCGCACCGCGTTTTCGAGCAGATTAATCAGTACCTGCTCGATCAGCAGCGCGTCCATCGGCACCATCAGCAGCTCGTCGGGCACACGCACGTTGACCTCCGAGCGGGGGTAGTGCTTGTTGAACTTGTAAACCGCCTCGCCCACCACTTCCTCGACAGGCTCGGGCAGCTTGCGGATGCGCCGCACCGCACCGTCGATGCGGGTGATCGACAGCAGATTCTCCACCATCCGGATCAGCCACTGGGCGTCCTCGACGATCTCCCCCATCATCTCGCGCCGGCGCGCGGCGTCGATCTGCTCGTCGTTTTCGAGGATCGCGCTGCTGGCCCCCACGATCGAGGTGAGCGGCGTGCGCAAGTCGTGTGAAATCGCGCGCAGCAAGTCCCCGCGGATGCGCTCTCGCTCGGCCGCGCGCCTTACCTTCTCCTGCTGCTTGATCTGCGTGGTCATGGCGGAGGTGAGCACCGAAACCACCAGCATGCTGATGAACGTCACCGGGTAGCCCGATATCGTGAAGTTGAACGCCCAATAAGGGTATGTAAACACGTAGTTGACCGCGAACACGCTCAAAACCGAGGCAAAGATGCCCCAGAAGTACCCGTCGGTCGCACGCGCCACCAGCAGCACCGCCAACTGGAAGATCATCGAAACGTAGATGTCCCCGTCGTCCATCAGCCGCATCAACAGGCAGACCCCGACCGCCGCCGTTATAATCATCAGCGTGAGCCCCGCGTCACGCCAACGGACATGCGCCGATCGGCTCCCCTTGATTGCGTTCATACACGTTCACCCATCATATATTATACCACAAACGGCGTTCAAATAAAATGAAGATTATATAAAAAGAACGCATATGCAATCGGCTCACCGGGATGACCCCGGTGAGCCGACTCGATTGTATGTATCTCCATCAGTCCGACACCAACCGCTTCTCGCCGGTGATCTGCATAATGGGCGCGATGTTCTGCGTGACCTCGAGCGTGCCCAGGTATTTGCCGCCCGTATCCCGCACGGCGAAGTAGCGGATGTATACGTACCTGTCGCCCATCCTGATCCAGAAGTCCTCGTGCGTCTTCTTGCCCGACTTAAGGTCGTTAACAATGCCCTCCACGATGTGCACGCTGGCCGGAGGGTGGCAGTTGACCACCTTGCGCCCGATGACGGCCTTCGTGCGCGGGAACACCCGCTCCGCGCCCTCGGAGAAATACTTGACCGTGTCGTCGGCGCCTACGAAGGTGATGTCCACCGGCAGCGCGTTCAGCAGCGCGTTGAGCTCGGACAGGCGCAGCGCGCCCGTCGGCAGCACCACGTCGCCCTCGGGCCAGGCACCCTCCCGCCCGTTTGCCGCGCCCGCCGCGCTCGGCTTCCACGCGGGCGGCGTGGGGATCAGGAAATAACCGATGCCCTCGCTCTCCTCGGCCACCTTGCGCCACTCGTCTTCGGTCAGGTGCTCGGCGAGCATGGGCAGCAGGATGTTGTCCTCCTTGAAGATCATCTCGGACACCCTGTCCAGCACGGCCTCGACCACCTGCGCGAGCTCGACCGGCTCGACCGGCTCGGCCGAGGCCAGGCTCCGCGCCTGCCTTATCAGCGCGCGGATCTCGTCGTCCACGCCCCACATCACCTTGGGCGGCGCGGTGACGCCGTGCCGCTCGAGGTAGGGGAACAGCAGGTTCTCCTTGCGCGCGTAGTGCGCGTCGATGCCGGACAGCGCCCCAAGCGCCTCGCGCAGCGCGCCCGCCTCTCCCGCCGTCAGCGCGGACAGCGCCGGCCGGATGCGCGCATCGATCAGCCGTTCGAGCGCCCGGTTCTCGGCGCGCAACGTGTGCGCCGGGTGGCCGGGCGTATCCGGGCCGCCGCCGGCCGCGCCGGCCGCCTCGCCCGAGAGCTTATCTCGAAACACCGCCGCGTGCACGTCGCACAGCCGCTGCACCTCGCGCACCTCCATGCCACCCGCGATCAGCGCCTGCTCGGCCTCGGATATTTCGGCCGCCGACACCCCGTCGAACGCCCGCTCGAACTCGGCCTTGACCTCGTCCACCGACCGGCCCTCGTGCAGCTGGCTGAGCAGCCTGCGGATGACCTCGCTGCGGTAGGCCCTGTTGTTGATCTCCTGACTCATGTGATCCCCTCCCTTCGCGGCTGCTGCCTACATTACTCTACCGTAATCACCGATACCGGGCAACCCTCGGCCGCCTCGCGCGCCAATCCCTCGTTTTCTTCCGTGACTTCGCCGTGCACCTCGGCCAACCCATCGTCCGCCATGCGGAACACCTCGGGGCAGGTTTCGGCGCACAGGCCGCACCCGATGCAGCCGTCGCGATCGATCGTCGCCTTCATGACCATATCCTCCTTATATGTTGGTAGTCTTCGAAGTCTACTGATCCTTCTTCGGGAATACCACCGTCAGAAACATCTTGAACCGCTCGCTGGCGTACACCGCGTGCGGCGTCTTGGCGGGCATCACGATGCTCTCGCCCGCCTTGAGCGGATACTTCCTGCCGGCAATCGTCACCTCGCCCGCGCCGTCCAGCGCCGTTACCATCGCGTCGCCGTCCGATTCGTGCGAGCTGATCTCCTCGCCCTGATCGAACGCAAAGAGCGTCAGGCTGAGCGCGCCGCTTTGCGAAAGCGTCTTGCTCACGATCTGCCCGTCGTGATAGTCCACCTGATCCGCAAGCGAGAGCACCGTCTCGTGGGGCAAATGCCGAATGAACTTCTCCATGCGCCTCATCCTCCTTCCGCCGTCATTATACCCCACAGCCCGCGCATCATCCGTTTGATTTCCAACAATAGCCAAATCTTTACCGCGCCGCCGGCGTTCATAGACGATCGGCCAAGGTCATACCTTCCCCAATGGAGGTGCAAGCCATGCAGACCGCCTATGAGCCCGCCCTCGCGGGCCTGACCGAACGCCAGGTGATCGAGTCGCGCGCGCGCCACGGCGCGAATCAGCTGACGCACGTGAAGCAGCAAGGGTTCTTCATGAAATTCATCGAGGACCTCAATGACCCGATGATCAAGATCCTGCTGGTGGCCTTGGCGATCAACCTGCTGTTCGCGCTGGGCGGCGCGGGCTGGTACGAGAGCGCGGGCATCGCGCTGGCCGTGCTGCTGTCCACCTGGGTGTCCACCGCCTCAAAGCACCGCAGCGAGACGGCGTTTCAAAAGCTGCAAGAGGAGGAGGCGCGCGTCAACTGCCGGGTGCTGCGCCGGGGGAGCGCCGCGCTCGTGCCCATGGCCGAGGTGGTGGTCGGCGACCTCGTGCTGCTCGAGAGCGGCGAACGCGTACCCGCCGACGGCGAGCTGATCCGGGGCGAGCTGGACGTGGACCAGTCCCCGCTCAACGGCGAGACCAAGGAGGCCCACAAACTGCACGGGCACATGGACGCGGCCCTGGGTCTGAACAATCCGTCGATGCTGCTGTCCGGCTGCATGGTGTGCGCCGGCGAGGGCGTGATGCGGGTCTCGGCGGTGGGCAGCCAAACGATGCTCGGGCAGCTCGCGGGCGAGATCCAATTGGAAACGCGCGAAAGCCCGCTGCAACTGCGCCTCTCCCGGCTGGCCGGCGCGATCAGCCGCTTCGGCATCGCGGGCGCGGTGCTCGTGGCGCTTGCAGACCTCTTCAACATATGGCTGGTGTCGAGCGGCTTTTCGTCCGAGGTCATGGCCGGGATGGTTCAGGTACCGGGTCTGGTTATGGGCAGCATCCTGCACGCCATTACGCTGGCGGTCACCGTCATCGTGGTGGCGGTGCCCGAGGGCCTGCCGATGATGATTACGGTGGTGCTGTCGGCCAACATGCGGCGCATGCTCAGGGATCATGTGCTGGTGAGAAAGCCGGCCGGCGTCGAGACCGCCGGCAACATCGACCTGTTGATGACCGATAAGACCGGCACGCTGACCGAGGGCCGGTTCAGCGTAGCCTGCGTGCTGCGCGGCGACGGCACGCGATACGACAGCGCCGACGCGGCCGCGCGCGACGCGGGATTCTGGCGGGTTTTGTTCCCCTCGCTTGAGCACAACAACGCCGCCTCGATGATCGACGGCGAGCCCGCGGGCGGCAACACCACCGACCGCGCGCTTAAGCGCTTCGTCGCGGGCGCGCTCGCGCCCGCGCTTTCGCTGCGACAGGTGGGGCGCGTGCCGTTCACGAGCGACAACAAGTACATGGCGACCGAGGTGGCGGGCGACCTCAACGCGACGCTTATCAAGGGCGCGCCCGAGCGCCTGTTGCCGCACTGCGTCCGGTATTATGACGCCCAAGGGCGCGTCCAGGCGCCGCTTAACCGCCTGACCGTCGAGCGCGCGGCCCGGCAAATGGCGGGCGAGGGCATGCGCGTACTGGCCGCGGCGACCGGCGCTCCCGGCATCGGGGAGAATTTTCGTGAATTGAGCTTCGTCGCGCTGATCGGCGTGCGCGATCCGCTGCGCGCCGAAGCCTCGCAGAGCGTGCGGGCGCTCGAAAAGGCGGGCATCCAGGTAATCATGATTACCGGCGACGGCCCCGAGACCGCCGAGGCGATCGCGCGCGAAGCGGGGCTCTTGAGGGATAAAGGCGCGCGGATGCTGACGAGCGCGGAGCTTGCGCAGATGAGCGACGCGCAGCTTACGCGCGTGCTGCCCGATTTGCGCGTGGTGTCGCGCGCGCTGCCGGTCGACAAGAGCCGCCTGGTGGACGTGGCGCAGGGGCGCGGCTCAGTGGTCGGCATGACGGGCGACGGCGTCAACGACTCGCCCGCGCTCAAGAAAGCCGACATCGGCTTTGCGATGGGCAGCGGCACCGAGGTGGCGAAGGAAGCGGGCGACATCGTGATCCTCGACGACAACCTGTCCTCGATCGTGCGCGCGGTGCTCTACGGGCGCACGATCTTCCGCTCGATCCGCAAGTTCATCGTGTTCCAGCTGACGGTCAACCTGTGCGCGATGGCCGTCTCGATCATCGCGCCCATCGTCGGCTACGACGCGCCGGTGACGGTTATGCAAATGCTGTGGATCAACATGGTGATGGACACGCTGGCGGGCCTGGCGTTCAGCGGTGAGCCGGCGCTTAAGCGCTACCTGGACGAGCGGCCGGTCGCGCGCGACACGCCGATCGTCGATCGCAGGATGGCGGAACAGATCGGCGTGTGCGCGGCGTACACCACGCTTCTGTGCCTGTGGCTGCTGCTCAGCCCGTGGGCGCGCGGCTTCTTCCGGCCCGAGCGCGGGCCCGACATCATCCTCACCGCATTCTTCGCCGTGTTTGTCTACGCCGGCACCTTCAACGCCTTCTCCGCCCGCACCCACAGCCTCAACCTGCTCGATCACATCCTGGGCAACAAGGGTTTCGTGGCCGTCATGGCGTTCGTGTTCGCGGTGCAGACCGCGCTGATCTACCTGGGCGGCAGCCTGCTGCGCGCCTACGGCCTGACCGCGCGCGAGTGGCTGGTCTGCGTGGCGCTATCGCTGAGCGTCGTGCCCGCCGACCTGATTCGCAAGGCGCTGAATGCGTACCTTTTGCGGCGGCGCGGCGCATAAACTACCGCCCGTTTCCCCGGAACGCCAACGCCAGCACCCCCGGCCCCACGTGCCCGCCGATCACCGGGCCCAAGCCGCCGACGATCACCTGGGCGTCGGGGCGCGCGTGCTGCGCGAGGCGGCGCAGCAACTCCGCCTCCTCCGGCACGTCGGCGTGGATCACATAGACCTTGCGCGCGTGGGCGCTTATGTGCTTCTCCATCCGGCGCACCAGCTGCTTGATCGCGCTTTTACGGCCCTGTATCTTCTCGACCACCGGCAGCTTGCCCGACTCGTCGATGCGCAGGATCGGCATGATGCGCAGCGCGCTGCCCAAGAGCGCCGCGGCCGACGAGATGCGCCCGCCGTGGCGCAGGTACATAAGATCCTCCACCGTGAACCAGGTGGCAAATTCATGTCTGTGCTCGGCCAGCCAGCGCGCGTTTTCTTCCGCCGTCATACCCCGCGCCCGGTTGTCGAGCGCCGCTTCGAGCATCAGCGTCTCGCCGTAGGTGGCGCTCAGGCTGTCCACCACCACAACCCGCTGCCCGCGGCAGCGCTCGGCCACCGCGTTCGCGGCCAGCTGCGCCTGGGCGACCGTGTCGCTCAGCCCCGAGGACAGGCCCAGGTAGAGCGCGTCTCCCCCGCCCTCGAGCGCCCGTTCGAACGCCTGCTCATAGGCATAGGGCGAGATTTGCGAAGTGCTGGGCAGCTCGCCCGCGCGCAGCCGCGCGTAGAACGCCTCGCTTTGCTGCTCGCTCCAGTTGCTGGCATGGCTCAATGTGTCCGCACCGATCTGCACCTGCATGGGTATCACCTGTACCTGCGGGAAAAGCTCCTCCGGCAGGTCGATGGTCGCGTCCACGACAATGGTATAGTCCAGGTTCCGCGTCATGCGCACAGCCCCCTCCATCATAACCACTGGCATCTTACACCGCGAATATGAACAAAAAATGAACCCCGGCGAGACGAAATTTAATTTCCGCGGCGGTACGCGCCACGCGCGGCTTCACGCGCCCTTTACATTCGGTTGGTATAGTATGGCCGTACAACGGCGAAGGAGGGGGCGCGCATGTTCCGCATCTTGGTGGCCGAGGACGACGCGAACCAGCGCCGGATGATGTGCGCGTTCCTGCGGCTGAGCGGCTACGAGACCTGTCCGGCGGCCGACGGCGCGCAGGCGCTTCAGGTGCTTGCGGAATGCAAGCTGGACCTTGCGATCTGCGACATCATGATGCCGAACATGGACGGTTACGAATTGGTGGAGGCGCTGCGCCAGTACGACCGCGCGCTGCCGATCCTGATGGTGACGGCCAAGAGCGAGTTCGGCGACAAGCAACTGGCGTTTCGGGCGGGCGCGGACGACTACATGGTGAAGCCGATCGACCTCGACGAGATGGGGCTTCGGGTCAAGGCGCTGCTGCGGCGCGTGGGCATCCAGAGCGAGCATCGGATCGAGGTGGGCCGCACGGTGCTGTCCAGCCGCGACTGGACGCTGACCGTGGACGGCGCGAAGCGCACGCTGCCGCGCAAGGAATTCGCGCTGTTGTTCATGCTGCTGTCCTATCCGGGGCAGCTGCTGACGCGGCGGCAGCTGATGGACGAGGTGTGGGGCGTGAGCTGCGAAACCGGCGAGCGCACGGTGGACGTGCACATCAAGCGGCTGCGGGAGCGGCTTGCGGGCGTTACGGATTTTTCGATCGTGACGGTGCGCGGGCTCGGCTACCGCTGCGAGGTGGACAATGCGTAAGCTGCGCTCCAAATTGATCGGCTACTTCGTCAAGACGCTGTTGTTGTCGCTGCTGCTGTCCAGCGCGTTCATGGCGCTCATGTGCGCGGGCTTTGTGGACGGCGAGCTGCTGTCCAGCCAGCGGAAGCTGGCCGCCACCGCGGTGGAGCTGGCCTCGCGCACCGATCTTTCGCCCGAGGAGGTCGCGCAGGCGCTGTCCTCCGCCGACTACCGGCTGCACCCGGGCGACTGGGCGCTGGTCGACGACGCCGGGCGCGCGCAACTTAAGGAACGCGGGCGGTGGGTGACCGGGCACTTCATGAACAAGAGCCTGTACTTCACGCTGTCGGGCGCGCTGATGGCGGTCGAGGCCTACCCGGCCAACATGCTGCTGGTCACGGCGCTGCTCAGGAGCCTGCTGGGCAACCTGCTGCTGATCCTGATCGGCTTCCTGGTGGTGTACGCGCTGTCGCGGCGCGTCGCCCAGCCGATCGTCAACCTGACCGAGGCCACGCGGCAGGTGGCCAAGGGCAACTTCGACATCAGCGTGGACACGCAGCTGCCGCTGTTTGCGGGCGGCATCAAGGAGGTCGCGGAGCTGGCGAGCAACTTCAACCGGATGGCGCACGAGCTCAAGTCGGTCGAATACCTGCGGCGCGACTTCACCTCCAGCCTGTCGCACGAGCTCAAGACGCCGGTGGGCTCGATCAGCGGCTACGCGCGGCTGCTGACCTGCGAGGGGATCACCGACGAAGAGCGCCGCGAGTACGCCCAAGTGATCGCGTCGGAGAGCGCGCGGCTGAGCTCGCTGTCCGACAATCTGCTCAAGCTCACCCGGCTCGAGAGCCACCCGCCCGTGCGCTCGGGCGAGAAGTTCAAGCTCGACGAGCAGCTGCGCCGCTGCGCGACCGCGCTGCACCCGGCGATCGAGCGCAAGGAACAAAACCTCATGGTCGAGCTTCACAAGGTGTCGATCGAGGCCGACGAAATGCTGCTCATGCAGGTGTGGGACAACTTGCTGGGCAACGCCACCAAGTTCACGCCGCCGGGCGGGCACATCCGGCTTACGCTGACCCGCAAGGGCGGCGAGGCCCGCGTGACGGTGGAGGACGACGGCATCGGCATCGACGAGGCCGACCAGGCGCGCATCTTTGAAAAGTTCTACCAAGCGGACCCAAGCCACCACATGGGCGGCAACGGGCTGGGGCTGTCGCTGGTCAAGCGCATCGTGGACATCTGCCAGGGCCGGATCGAGCTCGTCTCCGCGCCCGGCGAGGGCGCGCGCTTCACCGTAACGCTGCCCGCAAAATAGTCACGCGAGCGGCCGCGCCAACCGCGCGGGGCGGCCATTGCGAATTGAGAGGGCGGCGCCGGGATCGGGCGAGCATTTCTTGGACGATATTGCCCGTCTCAAAGATAAACACAATTCATGGGGGATGTTTATGAAGATGAAAAAGACATGGCTTCACCCGCTGACAGGTGCGCTTAAGGGCGCGCTGATCGGCACGGGCGCGATCCTGCCGGGCATCAGCGGCGGCGTACTCGCCGTGGTGCTGGGCATCTATGAGCCGGTGATGGCCTTCCTGGCCCACCCTTTCCGGGCGTTCAAGGAGAACTTCGTCTTCTTCCTGCCCATCGTGATCGGGTTCGCGCTCGGCGTGATCGCTCTGTCGCGCGTCGTGGACTTCCTGTTCCGCGCCTCGCCCGAGCCGATGATCTGGCTGTTCCTGGGGCTGATCGCGGGCACGCTGCCGGCGCTGTTCAAAACCGCGGGGCGCGAAGGCCGGCCGCCGGCCGCATGGATCGCCTTTGCGCTGAGCTTCGTCTTTCTGACGGTGCTGATGTTCGCGCTGCGCATGGCGGGCACGATTGACGTGACGCCGAACTTCTGGTGGTGGGTGCTGTGCGGCGCGCTGTGGGCGATCGGGCTGATCGTGCCCGGCATGAGCCCCTCTTCGATCTTCATCTTCCTCGGGCTGTACCAGCCGATGGCCGCGGGCATCGGCAGTCTGTCGATGCCCATTATCCTGCCGATGGCGCTGGGACTTACGCTCACCGTCGCCGCGCTGGCCAAGCTGTTCGAGCGGCTGCTCGCGCGCGCCTACGGCGTCGCCATGCACCTGATTCTGGGCCTGGTGTTGGCCTCGAGCGTAGGCATCATCCCGCTGGGCAACGCCCAAAGCGCGCCGCTCGTCAACCTGCTGTGCTTCGCGCTGGGCGGCGCGGTGGCGCTGTTCATGGCGCATCTGGGGGCGCGGCTGAGGCCGGCGGACTGACAATTCACGGGGCTGCAGCACTTTCCATAGCGCTACAGCCCCGCGATCGCTCATCGCCTGATTAGGATCACAGATAGATCGTTGACATTGGTGCCGGTCGGTCCGGTGACGATCAGGCCGTCGCATGTTTTGAGCGCGTGGTAGGCGTCGTTGTCCGATAAAGACGCCCAGATATCCACGCCCGCGCGCTCAAGCCGCTTCGCCGTCTCGCCGTCGGCATAGCCGCCCGCGGCGTCGGTCGGGCCGTCCGTCCCGTCGGAGCCAAAGGAAAACGCGCAGGTGTCCCGACACCCCGCGATGCCCTCGGCGGCGGCGAGCGCGATTTCCTGATTGCGCCCGCCCTTGCCCCGCCCGGTGAGGCGCACGACGGTCTCTCCGCCCGCCAGGTAGGCGACGGACCGCGCTTCGTTCTGGTGCGTGCGCGCAATGGCGGCGAGGAAGCGTCCCGCTTCGCGCGCTTCGCATGTAAGGCAGTCGGTGAGCACGATCGGCTCATACTCAAGTTCACGGCACGTACGCTCGGCCGTGGCACACAATTGCTTCACGCTTCCGGCTACGTTGGTCGTGACGTTGGGCAGCGCCTTGGGCATCTCGCTGCGCAGCAGACGCTGCGCTTCATCGGACATGCGCAGATTGTATTTCGCCTGAATGCTCACAGCCTGCTCGGCGGTCGAAAGATCCGGGTAGGCGGGTCCCGACGCGATCATGTCCAGCGGATCGCCGATGATGTCGCTGAGCACGACGGCGTACACATGCGCCGGCGCGCACATCTGCGCGAATCGCCCGCCCTTCACCGCCGACAGCCGCTTGCGGATGGTGTTCATCTCGACGATGTCCGCGCCGCAGGCCAGCAACTGCTGCGTGATGTCGGTCAGTTCCCGCGCCGGGATCAGCGGCTGCTCAAACAGCGCCGAACCGCCGCCCGACAGCAGGAACAGCACGCTGTCCTCCGGGCGCAGCCCCTTCACCATTTGGGTCGCCTGCGCCGTCGCGGCAAATCCGTTTTCGTCGGGTATCGGATGACCGGCCTCGAAGATGCGGAGCCGGGGCAAGTCTCCCTTGGCGTGAGCGTACTTGGTAATGACGATCCCCTCGTCGATTTGATCCCCCAGCAGGACGGACGCCTCCCGCGCCATCGCCCAGGCTGCCTTGCCCACCGCGACCAGCAATAGCCTGCCCGCGGCGTTGAAGTCAATCTGCGCCAGCGCCCCTCTGACCGCCGCGCCGGGCATGGCGTCGCGCAGGGCGTCGTCGATGATGCGTTGCGCGTCCTCTCGTATGGTCATGCAATGCCCCTTCTAGAAGATCGCCGAGACGATCAGCACGTTGATGATGGCCGCGATGCCAATGACCAGCGTGCCCGCCGTCTGCGTCTTGTATCCGTCCTGCGGCTTCATCCCGCCAAAGTTGGTGACGACCCAGAAGTAGCTGTCGTTGGCGTGCGACACCGTCATGGAACCCGCGCCGATCGCCACGACGAGCAGTGCCGCGTGCAGCGGCGTAACGAAGCCGAGGTTGGTCATGAGCGGAGCGACGATGCCCGCCGTGGTGGTGATGGCCACGGTGGAACTGCCCTGCGCCGTCTTGAGGATGGCCGCGAGCAGGAACGGGAACAGGAGACCCATCGAGCTCAAAGCGGCGGCGTTGGCCTTGATGTAGTCGACCATGGTCGTGGAGGCGATCACCTTGCCAAGCACGCCGCCCGCCGCGGTGACGAACAGGATCGGGCCCACGGTCCTGAGCGTGTCGTCGGTGAGGTCGTAGAACCCGCCGAGTTTGCCCGCCTGCGCGAGCAGGATCACGCCCAGGATCACGCCCACCGCCAGCGCGATGATCGGCTTACCCAAAAAGGTGAACAGCGGCACGTTCAGGCCGGCCATGCCAAGGGCGCTCGCCAGGGCCATCAGCACGATCGGCACGACGATCGGCGAGAAGGCCGCAAAACCGCCGGGCAGCCTGCCGTAGCCGGCCACCAGTTCCTCGTAGCTCTTGCCGATGGCCTCGGCGTTGGTGGGCTCGTCGGCGGCCTTGACCTTTTTGCCGATGAACAGCGCGTAGAAATAGCCGGCGATCATGGGCAGGATCGAGCAGAGCGTGCCGATGCCCATGACCAGCAGCAGGTTGACGTCGGTGCCCAGGCCACCTTCGCCGAACAGCGTGTTCGCGGCCGCGATCGGGCCGGGCGTCGGCGGGATAAAGCAGTGCGAAATGTACAGGCCCATCGACAGCGCCACCGTGGAGGCGACCGACGATTTCATGGTGCGGCTGACCAGCGCCTTGCGAATCGGGTTCAGGATGACGAAGCCGCTGTCGCAAAACACCGGAACCGATACGATCCAGCCCATGATGATCATCGCGGCTTCGGGATGCTTCTTGCCGACCAACCTGACGACGCACTCCGCCATCTTGATGGCCGCGCCCGTCTTCTCGAGCAAGACGCCGACCAGCGCGCCCAAGATGATGACGATGCCGATCGATGTGAATGTCGAACTGAAGCCCGCGCCGATCACATCGGCAATCGTCGTGATGTCGATGCCGGCAATCAGCGCCAAGAGCAGGGAAACGCTCATGATCGAAACGAACGGATGGATCTTCCACTTCGAAATCGCCACGATCATGAGGATGACGAGGATGACGAACGCGATGATGAGGGGTATACCTGTCATGTGCGGGCACCTCCTACATATTATCTTAACGCCATATTTATTATAAGCGCATTATGCGCGATTTGTCAATGCGGGGCTTGCCATTTTCGCCGGCGGCCGACCGGGCCGCGTATGCGCGGCGCGTTTGCGTCGCCCCACCGGTGGTTATAATGAAATGTATATGAAGCAAGCCGCGCGTAAATGCGTGCGGCGTCCATGAGGGAGGCTCTTATAATGGCCGATTTTGAGGTATTTTTTGACTTCAGCTGCCCCTTTTGCCATAGGGTGCTAAACGATTTGAAGGACTTGCTTAAGCAATACCCGGACGCGCGGACGCTGTGGCGGCCGATCGAGGCGCACCCCGTCGAGGAGGAGCCGGGCTACGGCACGCATGCCGACCGGGCGGTCGAGGCTGCGCTGTTCGTGCGCGAGCATGGCGGCGACGAGCGCTCGTTCATCGAGCACATGCTGCGCGCCGTGTCCGATTCGGGCCGTTCGGCGAACGACCCGGGCGTGCTCAAGCTCTGCGCCGCCGCCGCGGGCGCGGACCCGGAAGCGCTCGAGCAGGCGCTGTCCACGCGCCGCTACGAAGACGCCCGGCTTAGGGCCAACCGGCACGCCTTTCAAGACCGCGGCGTGTGGGCGGTGCCCGCCTTTGTCGCGGGTGCGTTGCGCCTCGACGCGGTCGAGGGCGTAGGCTTGACGCCCGCGCAGGTGGAAGATTTCCTGGCAAGCCTGACGCAATGAACGCCGCCCCTCACCCAATCGAAGGCGCTTTTTCCACCGCCGTTGAAAAGACCCCCAACCCCTCCGCCGCCAGCGCCGGCGCGGCGGCTGTGGCCGGGCGCTCGCCCTCGGCGTCGCCGATCGCGCGCGCGAACACCTCGCCGATCGTACGCACGGCCACTACCTCGATGTCCATCGCCCCGTAACGCTCCAGAGCGTTGTCCTCGGGGATGAGCACCGTCTTCATGCCCGCTTTGACCGCGGCCTGGATCTTCTCGGTCACGCCGCCCACCGGCAGCACCCTGCCCATGACCGACAGTTCGCCGGTCAGCGCCAGGTCGCCCCGTACCGCGACGCCGCGAATGGCCGAGTAGCAGGCCACCGCCATCGCCGCGCCGGCCGAGGGGCCGTCGACCGGCGTGCCGCCCGGGAAGTTCAGGTGGATGTCGTAGTCGTCCACCGGCTCGCCCATGGCGCGCAACGTCGTCAGTACGTTCAGAAACGCCGCGCGCGCCGTCGAGGTGCGCGTGATCTTTTGCGCGCCGCGCCCGCCAAGCTGCTCGCTGTCTACGATGCCGGTCACCGTAAACCGGCCCCGTCCGGGCCGCGCCACCGCTTCGAGCTCCATCACCACACCCTGATGTGCGCCGTGCACCGCCAGCGCGTTGACCCGGCCGGGCTCGGGCGAGTGCGCGCGGCCTATCTCCGGGCGCGCCGCGTAGTGACCGCTCTCGATCACCCACTCGACGTCGGCGCGGGCGATGGCGGATCGGCCCTCGCCGCGCGCCACGCCCGCGGCCATCTGCACCATGTTGACCGCGTCGCGCCCGCTCGCGCTGTGCCGCCCGATCAGCATCGCCTCCGCCTCGCTCAGCGGCTGCCCGGTCCGGTGTGCCGCGCCCAGCGCGATCGCCTTGAGCTCGTCGGGTTCAAGCGACCGGAAAAACACCTCCATGCAGCGCGAGCGCAGCGCCGGGGGCAGGTCCTCGGGCGAACGCGTGGTCGCGCCCACCAGCCGGAAGTCGGCGGGCAGCCCATGCTGGAAGATTTCGTGGATGTGGCGCGGCGTGCGCGTATCGTCCGGGTCGTAGTAGGCCGACTCGAAGCGCACCTTCCGGTCCTCGAGCACCTTGAGCAGCTTGTTCATCTGGATTGGGTGCAGCTCGCCGATCTCGTCCAAGAACAGCACGCCTCCGTGCGCGCGCGTGACCGCGCCCTCCTTGGGCTGGGGCACGCCGTTGACGCCCAGCGGGCCCGCGCCCTGGTAGATCGGATCGTGTACGCTGCCCAGCAGCGGGTCGGCGATCGCGCGCTCGTCAAACCGCACGCAGGTGGCGTCCATCTCGATGAACGGCGCATCGGGCGCAAACGGCGTGCCGGGCGCCTGCTTGGCCGCCTCGAGCACCAGCCGCGCGGCGCAAGTCTTGCCGACGCCCGGCGGGCCGTACACGATCACGTGCTGCGGGTTGGGACCGCACAGGATGGCCTTGAGCGCCCTGACGCCCTCCTGCTGGCCGACGATGTGGCAAAGCTCGGTCGGGCGCACGCGCTCGGAAAGCGGCTCGCTCAGCCGGATGCGCCGAAGGCGATTGAGCTTATCCATCTCGCGCGAGGCCGCGGGCCGCGCGCTTCGCTCGCCGTCCTTAGGTTCCTGGATCTTGATCTGGCGATAGAAGTATACGCCCACGATGACGGTAACCGCGAGCTGAATGACCATGACGACGGCGGTGAACAAGACAATCCCTCCCATACGTCGCTAGTATGGGAGGGATTGCGGGGTTTTAATCCGGCTTTACGACACCGACGGCGGGTTCAGTTGCGCCTGGCTCTTGCCCGCAGCGCGGCGGTGGGTGATCGGCTCGCCGGCAATCAGCGTGGGCTTCGCGCCCGCGCGCACCGACTCCTCGGTGATTACGCACTTGGCGACCGATTCCTGGCTGGGCATCTCGTACATCACGTCCAGCAGCACGCCCTCGATGATCGCGCGAAGGCCGCGAGCGCCCGATTTGCGTTTGAGCGCCAGCTCCGCAATCGCGTGCAGCGCGCCTTCGGTGAATTCAAGTTCCACACCGTCCATCTCGAGCAACCGCCGGTACTGCTTGACCAGCGCGTTGCGCGGCTCGGTCAGGATGCGCGTAAGCGCGACCTCGTCGAGCTGGCTGAGTGCCACCATGACCGGCAGCCGGCCCACGAACTCGGGGATCAGCCCGAACTTGAGCAGATCCTCGGGCCGCACCTGGCTCATGAGCGCGTCGTCGTACTCGCGCTTGCCCGACTGAACGTCGGCGCCGAAGCCCATGACCTTCTTGCCGATGCGCCCCGCGACGATCTTCTCGATGCCGTCGAACGCGCCGCCGCAGATGAACAGGATGTTGGTGGTGTCGATCTGCAGGAAGTCCTGGTGGGGGTGCTTGCGCCCGCCCTGCGGCGGCACCGAGGCCACCGTGCCCTCGAGGATCTTGAGCAGCGCCTGCTGCACGCCCTCGCCGCTGACGTCGCGCGTGATCGAAACGTTCTCGCTCTTGCGCGCGATCTTGTCGATCTCGTCGATGTAGATGATGCCGCGCTGCGCGAGTTCAATATCATAATCGGCGTTCTGGATGAGCCTGAGCAGGATGTTCTCCACGTCCTCGCCCACGTAACCGGCTTCGGTCAGGCTGGTGGCGTCGCCGATCGCAAAGGGCACGTTGAGGATCTTCGCCAGCATCTGCGCGAGATAAGTCTTGCCGCAGCCGGTCGGCCCCAGCATCACGACGTTGGACTTCGATAGCTCCACGTCGCCCTTGCGCTGCTTCTGGCCGATGCGCTTGTAGTGGTTGTACACGGCGACGGCCAGCGTCTTCTTGGCCAGATCCTGGCCGACGACGTACTGGTCGAGCACCTCCTTGATCTCCTGCGGCCGCATCAGCCGACCGCCCGGCGCGGCGTGCACCTGCTGATCCACGTCGTCGCCGACGATCTCCTCGCACAGCAGCACGCACTCGTCGCAGATGTACACGCCCGGTCCGGCCACGATCCGGCGCACCTGGTCCTGGCCCTTGCCGCAGAACGAGCAGGTGATTACCGGCTTGTTGTAATCGTCTTGCTTTGCCATGATGACTCCTTAAATCCTAGATGTGGGCGCCGCCTCAGCGCCTCGCGGGGATGATTTCGTCGATGATCCCATACGCCTTGGCTTCCTCGGCGGATAGGTAGTGGTCGCGCTCGACGTCCTGGTTGACCCGCTCGATGCTCTGCCCGGTGTTCTTGGCCAGTTCCTCGTTCAAGCGGCGCTTGAGCTTGAGGATCTGCTCGGCGTGGATCTGGATGTCGGTCGCCTGACCGCGTGTACCGCTGGACACCTGGTGGATCAGGATCTCGGCGTTGGGCAGCGCCTTGCGCTTGCCCTTGGCCCCTGCGGCCAGCAGGAACGCGCCCATCGAGGCCGCGAGACCCACGCAGATCGTGGAGACGTCGCACTTTAAGTACTTTATCGTGTCGTAGATCGCCAGGCCCGCCGACACCGAGCCGCCGGGGCTGTTGATGTAGAGCATGATGTCGGCCTCGGGGTCTTCCATCTCAAGAAACAGCATCTGCGCCACGATCACATTGGCGGTGTCGTCGCTCACCTCGCCGCCCAGGAAGATGATCCGATCCTTCAAAAGTCTCGAGTAAATGTCGTAGGAACGCTCTCCCCGGTTGGTTTGTTCAATGACATATGGTATCAAGCTCACGTGCGTGGCACCTCCCCAATTCAGTATGCGTTGTTTTTCCCGCCTCAATCGGCGTATCGGTCGCCAGAGCACTCGTTTACTCCGCCTTCGCGGAATTTTTGAGCAACTCGATGGTCTTGCGCGTGGACGCGATGTTCTTAAAGTACTCCGCGTCGCCCTCGGCGAGCGTCTGCTTGAACTCCTCGAGCGAGCGCTTGCCGCGGTCGGCGTAGCGCTGCATCTCCTGTTCGGTTTCCTCGTCGGTGGCCTCGATGCCCTCGGCCTTGCGGATGGCCTCGAGCACCAGCTGCGTCTTCACGCGCTCCTCGGCCTCCTCGCGGCGCTCGTCGCGCAACTCGTCCTCGGTGCGGCCGACGTACTTGAGGTAATCTTTCATGTTCAGGCCCTGCATCGCCATGCGCATATTCATATCGCGCATCATGTTCGTCAGCTGATCCTCGATCATCGCCTCGGGGATGTCCACCTTGGCGTTCTCGACCGCTTCCTCGATGATCTCGTTTTCAAACGCGGCGTCGGCCTTGTCCTCGGCCTCCTTGGTCAGGCGGCCGCGGATCTCGGCGCGATAGGCTTCCAGCGTGTCGCAGTCGGACACGTCCTTGGCAAACTCGTCGTCGAGCGCGGGCAACTCCTTGACCTGAATCGCATTGACCTTGACCTTGAATACGGCGGGCTTGCCGGCCAGCGCTTCTGCATGGTATTCCTCCGGGAAGGTCACGTGCACGTCGCGCTCCTCGCCGACGCTCGCTCCGATCAGGCCTTCCTCGAAGCCGGGGATGAACTGGCCCGAGCCGATCACCAGCTTGTGTCCTTGCGCCGTGCCGCCCTCAAACTGCTCGCCGTCCACGAAGCCTTCGTAGTCGATGTCCGCCTGGTCGTCGAGCGCGATCGGACGATCGGTCACGTCGATGTAGCGCGCCACGCGCTCGCGCGCGCGGGTCAACTCGGCCTCGACGTCGTCGTCGGTCACATCGACCACCTGCCGGTCGACCGCGAGGCCCTTGTACTCGCCCAGCTCCACGTCGGGGCGCACGTACACGGTGGCGCTGAATCTGAGTTCCTTGCCGACGCCGATCTCGTCGATCTCGACCGAGGGGCGGTCGACCGGGTCGAGTTTATGGGCGTCTACGGCCTGCTTGTAGAGATCCGGAAAGATTGCGTCAAACGCCTCGTCGTAGAAGACCGACTCGCCGAAACGCTGCTCGATCACCTTGCGCGGCGCATGCCCGCGACGGAAGCCGGGGATGTTCATCCGGCCCTTGATCTTATGATAAGCCACCGCGACGCCCTTTTCAAAGACCTCGGGCTCTACGGCGAACTGAATCTTGACCTGATTGCTTGACAACTTTTCGAAGGTGCTGCTCATCAACGTATGTCCTCCCAAAACGAAAATCGTCCATTCTGCGTATCGACTGATAATAGCACAGTCCGGACGATTTTTCAACAGCCAGAACGGTAAACAATGTTCGAATCGACGAACGAAGCGTTAGGATTTGATTATTGCACCGCCAAACCCCCATTCTCTTCCACCAATTGCAAGATGCTCTGTTCCTTCCCGGTCTGGGTGTCGATGTAGATCAGGTAGCGGTTGCCTCCCTGAAAACGCGCGGCAACCTCCCAGCACTGGGCCTCGCCCGCATCGATCGGGATCACGCAGCGCCGGATGCGGTCGATGACCATCGCCTCGTTGAGCGACCCCATGGCCGCTTCTTCGGTGACGGCAGGCGCGGGCAGCGGCCTCCACGTGTGGTTGCGCAGGTAGTTAACCGCTTCGACGCCCACGACCAGCCCGTTGTTCATATTGATTTGCAGCTTGATTAGGTCTGGGTACAGGATCACCCCGTCCTGGATCGCCGCGTAGTTGACCGTGAGGATGGCGTCCTGCTGCTGCCAGTAGCTGATTTGCGTCTCGCCGTAGCCGCGCGCGCGCAGGAACTCGGCCCCGAGGTCGGTGCATTCGCCCACCGACAGCTTGGGCTCCGTGATGTCGGCGTCCGGCAGCATGTACAGCACATGCCCGCCCGCCTTGGTCACGCTGGCCGACAGCGTGCCCGACTCGGTCACCGCGTCGAACTCGTAGCAGTCGGACAGGATGTGCGACTCGCCGGTCATCTGAAGGCTCGTGACGCGCTCGGGCCCGATGAACAGTTTGAGCTTTTCCGCGGCCTGATCTGCGCTGACCTCCGCCCCGCCCACCTTGATCGTGCCGGTGTCGCGCGCGTCGGAGAACGGCCCGTCGTAGAGCAGCACCGGGTAGTTGACCGGCGGCTGAACCTGTTCGTCGCCGCTCTCGGGCAGGCTCTGTATCGCGGCCTCATCGACCGTAAACGCGTATTCGCCCCGTTCGAGCCGCCCAATCATGTCGGCGAGCTGTTGATTGAGCGACACCGCGCTTTTGTGCAGCTCGGCAATCTGCGTGCGGTCGGCCTCGGTCAGAGCGCCGCCGTCGGCCAGCCGGTCGTTCAGTACGCGCGCGTAGTCGCCCACCTGATTGACGAATTTCACCGCGCCTTCGAGCGCCGCGTCGCCGGGCGGCAAGCCGGACAGGTTGTCCTGCACGCCGTCGGCCTGACGGCCGATCTCGGTGAGCAGCGTCTGCATGTAGGCGCCGCTGCCCGACACCAGCAGTTTTTCGAGGTTCAGCTGTACGCCACTCATCAGCTCGCCCGCCTCGTACAGCGCCTTTTGGTAGTTTGCGCTGACCGTGAGCGTCAACGCGCGCACACGCCGGAACTGCGCGTAGCCCAGCATCGCCAATAGCAGGATGACGACCGTCAAGATGGCGGTCACCGTCTGGCGGCGGCCTCTGTGTCCGCTGAGAAATGCCATGCGCAACCCTCCCTATACCCCGAAACTGTGGTTGCCGATGATCGTTTTTATGGTGCGCGTTCGGATCCACTTGTCGTTTGTGCCGCTGGGATTAAAAAAGTACAGGCAGCCGCCTGTCGGATCCCAGCCGTTCATGGCGTCGCGCGCGGCGCGGATGGAATCGGAATTGGGCGTGTTGTTGATCGAGCCGTTTGAAACGCAGGAAAACGCGGCCCTCTGGTAGATGACGCCCGATACGGTGTTGGGGAATTTCGAGCTGCGCACGCGGTTGAGCACCACCGCGGCCACCGCCACCTTGCCCTTGTAGGGTTCGCCGCGCGCCTCGGCGTACACGAGCTTGCTCAGCAGCCGGTGGTCGCTGGATGTGATCGACGCGGAAGAGGCGCTCGCGGCCGTCGCGCCCGACGAGGAGCCCGACGAGGTCAGCGTCACGCCCATTTTGGCCGCCGTGCCCGGCCCCACGCGCCCGTCGGCAGTCAGCTTGTTGTTGCGCTGGAATTTCTTGACGGCCTCCTTGGTCTTCGCGCCGTACACGCCGTCGGCCGTGCCGCCCATGTAGTCCCACTGGATCAGCTTGTTCTGCACCGCGCGCACATTCGCGCCGCGCGATCCGATGTCGAGCACCACCGCGGCCTGCACGGGCGTTGGGTAAGAGAAGGCGAGCATCAGCGCGAACAGGAAGGCGATGGCGCGCTTCACAGGCCCACCCCCTTAATGAGGTCCTGCAGGAAGCGCCCGACGCTCGAGTAGAAGGTGACCGCCTCGGAACTGGCGAGCGCCTGCGCGCATGCCTCCTCCACCGCGCACAGGTTGGGGTAGACCACGCACCACCAGTTGTGCCCCGCGCCCGCCCCCATCACCACGCGCACCGCGCGGTAGTCGCCCGCGGGCATCAGCGCCTCGCCGTAGCGACGATCGGGAAATGGGAACACGCCCGTCTCCACCTTGACCGGACCCGGAAAGCGCTGCCTGCGCGCCTCGTTCCGGGCGGCGCGCGTCAGCGTACCACTCGCGCGGGTCAGCCGCGCAAACGCCTCGCGCGCATTCACCGCCCGCCCCGCTATGCGCGCGGCCTTGCGGCGAATGGCGTTTACCACGCACATCTTGACGCGCTGCGCCTCGTCCTCGTCGCTGTCGGCGATCACGTGCAGGCGCACCACATCCTCAAAAAACCGACCCTCCATGCCACTTCCTCCACATATTGCGAGATGGCATTAGGCTCGGCTGATTTGCGCCAAAATATACGCGGGATTTATGGATATGTTTCAGTCAGAATCGCCCGCCGGCCCAGTTGCGCCTTCGCGGCCCTGGCGCTTTGCCGGTCGTCAAAGACGCCGTACACGGCCGAGCCGCTGCCCGACATCTGCGCAAAGCGCGCGCCGGCGGCGAGCAGCTGCTCCTTCGCGGCTTGCACCTCGGGCATCAACGAAATGGCGCTGGCCTCGAGCGCGTTGCCGGTCAATCGTTCAAACGCCTCGAGATCGCCGCGCACCAGCGCGGCCTGCGCGCCGGGAAGGTCCAGCCCCAGCGGCGAGCGCCCCTCTTCGTCCCACTGCCGGAACACCTGCGGCGTCGATAGCCCCATGCCGGGATGCAGGATCAAAAGCGGCACCCTTAGCCTGGTCTCCAGGCGCATCAGCTGCTCCCCCGCCCCGCGCACACGCGCAAGACCCAGCCCCAGGCAGACCGGTACGTCGCTGCCAAGTGTTGCCCCGATCTCCATCAGCTCGTGCGCCGTGAGCCCCAACCGCCATAGCCGGTTGAGCGCCCGCAGCGTCGCCGCGCAGTCGGCGCTGCCGCCGCCTAATCCCGCGCGCACCGGGATGCGCTTGGTCAGCCGGATGCGCGCGCCCAATTTCCGCCCGGCGCGGCGGGTCAGCGCCTCCGCCGCCCGGATCACCAGGTTGCGCCTGCCCACCGGCAGCGGACGCCCGTTGACGGTCAGCGTCAACCCGTCCGCTTCTTCGAATACGAGCTCATCGTGCAGCGCGATGCTGGTAATCAGCATGTCCAGCTCGTGAAACCCGTCCGCCCGCTTCTCCAATACGTCCAGCGCCCAGTTGATCTTGGCATGCGCCCGCTCGGTCGTCATCATATCATCCGCACCTCCGGGCGATTATACCACATCTTCAAAGCGCAAGACCAGATGCCGCCCGTCCCGCGCCGCTTCCGTGCGCTCGAATATGGCGCGCGCGGCGGGCAGGTCGGAGTGCGGATCGGCAATCGCGGGGCTGAAGTGGGTCAGCAGCAGCCCCTTCGCCCGCGCACGCGCCGCGAGATTGGCGGCGTCCGCGAAGGTCATGTGCCCGTACTGCGCGGCCTTGTCCGCCTTGTCCGGGTCGGCATAGGTGCCTTCGCAGATCAGCAGGTCGGCGTCCCGCGCGTATTCGATGATCGACGGCGTCGGTCGGGTGTCGGTGCAATAGGCAAGCTTAAGCCCCCGGCGCGCGGGGCCGAGCACCATGTCGGGCGCATACGCCCGCCCCGCGACCTCGACGCTGTGACCGGCCTGCAACTGCTTCCAGCTCGTAACCGGGACGCCCAGCGCCCGGGCGCGCGCCGGGTCGAACCGCCCCGGCCGGCCCAGCTCGAGCGCGTAGCCGTAGCAGGGGATGACGTGCTCGAGCGCGAAACCGGTCAGACGCGCGGTGCCGAACGCAGCCTCAAACACCGGGGCGTCCATCTCTTCAAGCTCCAGCGCAAACGGCAACTCCGGCGCGATCACCCGGAGGCCGGCGACCACCTGGTTTAAGCCGCGCGGCCCGATGACGCGCACCGGATCGGTCCGGCCCGACGCGCCCATCGTGAGCAGCAGCCCCGGCAACCCCGCGACGTGGTCGGCGTGGAAGTGCGTGAGGCAAATCGCGTCGATGCGTTTAAAGCTCCAGCCCGACGCACGCACGGCCAGCTGCGTGCCCTCGCCGCAGTCGATCAGCATGAGCCGCCCATCAAGCCGCACCGCCAGCGCCGCCAACCGCCGCTCTGGCAGCGGCATCATCGCCCCCGTGCCCAGCACGCAGATTTCCAGCATCGCGCATCCTCCTCAAGCTGGTTTTACACACATCATACAATACGATGCATCCGAAATGAGCCATTTAATCATAATTTTGCGATCTGGCGATATGGGTATTGCTTTTTTTCGTCCGATGCTCTATAATCAAACTGCAATCGATTGCAGTATGGAGGTGCGCCTCGTGAGAAGCATCAGCAAACTGAGAAATGGCGCGCGCAGGCGCGTTTCCAGCTACGACCGTTCGGGCGGCAACAAGGACTATTTCACCTTGCTTCCCCACAGCACAATGAACATCGCAACCATCGCCGGCGCGGGTTACATCACCCACATCTGGACGACGATGGCCGTCGCGGACGGCAATGCCGAGGAGCCCTACCTGCCGCGCAAGGTGGCGATTCGCATGTTCTGGAACGGACAGGCAACGCCCAGCGTCGAAGCGCCGATCGGCGACTTTTTCGGTATGGGGCACGGTCTGACCAAGAACTACAGCTCGGCCTTCCTGATGATGAGCCCCGAGGACGGCAAGTCGTTCAACTGCTTCTTCCCGATGCCCTTTCGGGAAGGCGCGCGCATCGAAGTCGAAAACGAGTCGGACGCCGAACTCAAATTCTATTTTTACATCGATTACGAGCAGCATGACGCCCTGCCGGAGGACGAGCTGTTTTTTCACGCCGCCTGGCATCGCGAATGCCCCACGGACGGGGTCGCGGACGAAGGCATGACCAATGAGGAATTCGAGTTCGGCGGCAAGAACACCACGGGCGAGGGCAACTATGTCATTCTGGAGGCCAGCGGCCGGGGGCACTACGTGGGCTGCAACATGAACATCCACAACCTGCGCCACACCCCGGAGTGGAACTGGTACGGCGAAGGCGACGACATGATCTTCATCGACGGGGAGGCTTGGCCGCCCCGCCTGCACGGCACCGGCACCGAGGACTACTTCAACACCGCCTGGTGCCCGCAGCAGGAGGTCACGACGCCCTACCACGGCATCATCCTCGGCGGCGGCCCCAACTGGAGCGGCAAGATCACCCTGTACCGCTACCACATCATGGACCCCGTCATGTTCAACCGGAGCATCCGGGTCACCATCGAGCACGGGCACAACAATCACCGCTCCGACGACATCTCTTCCACCGCCTACTGGTATCAGCAGGGTGAAAACCGGTGCTACCGGCCCATGCCCAAGGCGGATCAGCGCCTGCCGCTGCCCGACATCCGGCCGCAAGCGCCCGAGGCTATGAAGGTGGTCTTCGGCCACCAAAACCCCTGACCCGCGTATGAGCACGATTTACGACATCGCCCGGGCGGCCGGCGTATCGGCCTCCACCGTCTCCCGCGTGTTCTCCGGGCAAGGCTCGAAGCAGAACCAGGAGCTGGTGTTCCGGGTGGCAAAGCAGATGAACTTCGCGATCAACGATTCCGCGAAGATCCTCAAAACCAAGAAGACCAACCGCGTGATGCTCGCGGTGCCCGACATCTGCAACCCCTTCTATTTCAAGATGATCGAGGGCGCCAACGGCGTGTTCGAGCAGAGCGGCTATCTGTTCATGCTGTACTACACCAAGCACAGCCTGGAAGAAGAACTCAAGGCCCTCCAACTGCTCAACCAGAAGGTGGTCGACGGCATGATCATGGTCTCCTTTCACTTTTCAAAGGAGAACATCGGCGCTATCAATCAGTCGAACTATCCGGTCGTGCTGACCAACCGCTACGACTCGCCGGACGGACAGGACGGCTTCGACTACGTATACGTGGACACGCACCTGGGCATCAAACTGGCCACGCGGCACCTGATCGAGCTCGGGCACCGCAAAATCGCCTACTTTGGCGGCAGCATACGGGAGCAGACCGGGCTTGAGCGCTACCTCGGCTACAGCGACGCACTGCGCGAGGCGAGTTTCCCGCTGGATAATTCCCTGGTCTATGAGGCCAACTATTCCGAGCGCGAGGGACATGCCTCGATGAAGGCGCTGCTTGAGCGGCACCGCGACGTGACCGCCGTGGTCACCTCCAACGACCTGGTCGCGCTGGGCGCGATGACCGCCTGTACCGAAGAAAACATCGCAATTCCCGGCGACATCGCGATTACCGGCATGGACGATACCGAACTTTCCAACCGGGTCACGCCCCGGTTGACCACCGTCGCCATGCAGGAGGGCGAGATCGGCCGGCTGGCCGCGACGATCCTGATGGAGCGCATCGCCGACGCAAGCGTCCCGCGCAGGCAAATTCGCCTCGCGCCCGAATTGATCGTCCGGGAATCCACGGCCCGCGCCCAATCGTAACGCCGGACGCATTCCCCGAGGCGCTTGCCGGCAAACTGCAATCGATTGCATCTTTAGGGTCTTGCAGCGTCCGCGATGGACGGGCGCTGTCGAAATAATCGACCGTAGGAGGTATAGGTATGAAGAAAGCTTTTCGTGCCCTGCTCATCGCGTTGGTGCTCTCCATCCTGATGACGACCGCCGCATCCCCTGTCGCTCTCGCCGAAGCCCCCGTGAAGCTGACCTTTTGGACGTTCCATTCGAGTGCCGAGAAGGACTTCATGGCCTCGCTGCCCGAGCAGTACATGAAGGAGCACCCGGGCGTCGAGATCGAGTTCGTGGTCATCCCGCAAGACGAGTACATGAGTTCCAAGCTGACCACCGCCTTCGCGGCGGGCGCGGGCCCGGACGTGTTCTTCATGAGCCCGGGCGACTTCCTGAAGTATGCGAACAGCTCTCTGGCGATGGATCTGACGCCCTACTTCACGCCCGAGCTGCTGGACGACTTCCTGCCCAGCTCGATCGAAGCCGTCACCGTGGACGGCAAGATCTGCGCGATCCCGTTTGAAGTGGAGCTGTTGGGGCTGTACTACAACAAGGACATGCTGTCCGCCGCGGGCATTGCGCCGCCCGCCACCTGGGATGAACTGATCGCCGCCACCTCGGCGCTGACCAAGGACAAGATCGCCGGCCTTTTGATCGAGCCCAACAAGGGATACTACCAGAACTTTACCTGGTACCCCTTCCTCTGGCAGGGCGGCGCGAACGCCGTGGACGTCGAAAAGAAACAGGCCAGCTTTGACAACCAGGCCGCCGTCGACGCGCTGAAGCTGTGGGGCGATCTAATCAAGGCGGGCGCACCCTCCAAGATCTCGATCCCCGGCACTTTTGACATCAGCCTCTTGGGTACCGGTCAGGCCGCGATGCAGGTCAGCGGCACCTGGGCCATCGCCGACCTCGAAAAGAAGTACGCCGACCAGAATATCGGCGTCGTGCCGCTGCCGGTCGCGCCGGGCGGCAAGCCCGCCACCTGCGCCGGCGGTTGGAAGGTCATGGTCAACGCCAACAGCGCGCATGCCGACGAAGCCGCCAAGTTCGCGATGTGGTGCTTCGCGGGGGGCGTGGACAACCCGCTCAAGTGGTGCACCGACGTCAAGTTCGCCTATTCCCCGCGCAAGTCGGTTGTCGAAGCGGGCAAGGACATCTACTCGAAGGGCCTGCGCCAGGTGTTTACCGATGAGATCTACGAGACCGCCATCGGCGAGCCGCGCTATCCGGCCGAGGTCGTCGACGCGATCGGCAACGCGCTGCAAAACGTGATGTTTGCGGACGCCGACCCCGCCGCCGAGGCGAAGACCGCCAACGAGCAGATCGACCTGTTCCTGCAGAGCTTCCAAGGCTCCATGTAATCCGATCCCGGATTCCCCGTCGTGATCGCGGCGAATCCGGCCGCCGGGCTGCCGCAAGACGCGCCTTTGATGCCCCGCATCGAACGGCGCTTGCGGCAGCCCCGCCCGACGCCCGCAAAGGGAGGTTGACGCGTTTGGACATACACCCGGTAGCCCCAAAGACGCGCAAATTGCGCAGCCAGAAAGCCCAGCGCGCGCTGTTTGCGTACCTGATGCTCGCGCCGGACGTGATCGGCCTGTTGGTGTTCCTGTTCTTGCCGGTCGTGCTCTCGGTGTACACCAGCTTTCACAGCTGGAACGCCCTGAACCCGAAGATGACCTTTGTCGCTTTTCAAAACTACCTGAACCTGCTACGCGACAAGGTGTTCTGGGATTCGCTCGTCAAGACGCTTCTCTACACCCTGATGTTCGTGCCGATGATCTTCTGCGCCTCGTTGCTGCTGGCGCTCTTTGTCGATTCGCTGCCCAAGCGCGCCGAGGGCTTTTTCCGCACGGTCTACTTTGTGCCCTTCGCGATTTCAACCGTGGTGGCGTCGCTGATGTGGCTGTTCATGTTCGACCCGCAGCGCGGCATCATCAACGACGTGCTCCGGGCCCTGGGGCTGCCGCCGCAGAGCTTTCTCGGCAACCCCAAGCAAGCGCTGTTCTGCATCGCCTTCATCTCGGTATGGAGCCTGGTGGGCTACTACTCGATCATCTTCCTGGCCGCGCTCAAGGATGTGCCCAGGAGTTACTACGAATCAGCGCGCCTGGACGGCGCGAATGCGTTCGTGCTCTTTCGCAGCATCACCTTTCCGCTGCTGCGCGAAGTGAACACCTTCGTGCTGTTGGTCACTACGATTGCCTCGTTTCAGGTGTTTGATCTGATTAAGATCATGACCAACGGCGGCCCCGCCAACGCGACCAATGTGACGGTTTTCCATATCTACACAAACGCGTTCCAGTACTCGCAGCTGGGCTATGCCGCGGCGATGGCGGTGGTGCTGTTCACGCTGATCTTTGCCGTCAGCGCATTCCAACTGAAATTTCTGCAGAAAGGCGAGGGCGAGCAATGAAGACCAACAAGGTGCTGCTGACGGTCAAGATCGTGTTTGCCTTAGCGCTCGCGTTTTGCCTGCTGGTGCCGGTATACATCATGGTCGTCAACTCCTTCAAGCCGGTGGCCGACGTGTTCGACGGGCGGCTGATTCCGCTCAGGTTTTCGACGGACGGCTATGACCTGGTGGCCAAGCACAACTTCCACATCTATTTTTTCAACTCGCTGCTGGTGTCCGTCAGCGTGACCGTCGTGGCGCTTCTGTTTCACTCGATGGCGGGTTACGCGCTGGCGCGGCTCGAATTCCCCGGCAGGCGCGCGGTGTTTCTGTGGATTTTAAGCACGCTGATGATTCCGTTCTCGGTCATCATGATCCCGCTGTTCATCCTGGTCAAGCGGATGGGCATGCTCAACTCCTACGCGGGCATGATCGTGCCCGCCATCCCGCATGCTTACGGCATCTTTTTGTTCCGGCAATTTTTCCTGACGATCCCAAAGGAGCTCGAGGAGGCCGCCGAGATCGACGGCTGCTCGCCGTTTGCCACCTACCTGCGCATCTTCCTGCCGCTGTCGAAGTCCATCTCCATCACGCTGGCCGTGGCGTTCTTCATCGCCAACTGGAACAGCTACATCTGGCCGCTGGTCGTCAATCAGGACCAGAGTAAATGGGTGCTGCAGGTGGCCATCGCCGACTTCATCGGGCGCAACGACTCGCCTTGGAACGCCATCATGGCGGCCGGCGTGATTGCCGTACTGCCCACGATCGCACTGTTCTTCGTGCTGCAAAGGTATCTGGTCGAGGGCGTCAAGATGAGCGGGCTCAAGTCCTGACATTTCCATGGTACGGACGAGGCCGCGGCGCGTTTGCGCGCCGCGGCCTCGTTATGTCTGTGCGGTTTGGGGTGCAACCTTAACGGTCATTCCGTCTTCTCCGTGCCGGTCTTCGCCCCCGTGCCGTTTTTCCAGGCGTCCAGCTTCTTCATGGTCGCCGCGTAGGTGGCCTGGCTGATGTCGGGCAACTTGCCGCCCAGCGACTTCCTTGCCATGCCGAAGCCCTTCTCGATCGCGCCCTTGAGCTTCTCAAACTTCGACATGTCGCCGTCGGCGAGGTTCTTGGCAAAGTCCACGATCCGGTCGCTGACCGCCTCGACCCCCCACTCCTTGTCGTTGAAGAAGTCGGTCTGCTCGGTCCGGGCCGCACCGAGCACCTCGCTGGTCAAATCGGCCGGCCGGCGCTTCCTGCCGGTGCGCTTGACCTGCTCGCCGAGCATCTGATCGACCAGGCCGCTCAGGTGGCTGTACGCCCGCTCCGAGCGCGACTTGAGCGCTTGCACCTGCTCGGGCGTCAACTTGCGACCGTAGGTGGGCGGCGGCGCAAAGCTCTTCGCGCCAAACTCAACCTTGTCGCCGTCAATCTGAACCCGCTTGGCCTCCTGAGCGTTTTTCTGCGCTTGGGTGGCCACCACCTCGGCCCTGCTTATCTGCCTCGGGGCCTTCTCGGCTTGCTGCGCCTGTACCTGCGCCGCCTGACCGAGCTTGACTTCGTTAATCATGTTGATTTCTCCCCCTTATCCATCCTAACCCATATATCGACTGGTCTTGTCAAAAGATAAAGCCAATTTGTTAAATCGAGGGAAAAAACAGATGAATGGCCTTTTCACTGTGCGGCAGGAAAAACTGCACCGCCGGGCCGGTCAGCACAATCGCGGCCGCGGTGCCGATGCCGATCGTGCCGCCCAGCGCGAGCCCGACCAGCGCGAAGAACACGTCGCAGCCGATGCGCACCCAGCGAAAGCCGACCGGCCGGCGCGCGCTGATTTTATCCGTCAAGATCATGGCGATCAGGTCGTTCGGCCCCGTGCCCGAGTTGCTCTTGATGACGACCGACATGCCGAGGCTCAGCACGATCACGCCCAGCACCATCACGGCAAGGCGCACAGGCATCGGCGAGGCCGGGCCGATCCGCCCGCCCAGCACCCATAAAAAGAAGTCGATGATCCACCCGCCGAGGAACGCGCACACGGCGGTGCCCGGCTTGACGTAGCCCTTGGTGGTCAGCAGCATCAGCGCCATCAACGAGATCAGCACGATCACGTGCACCGTGCCGATGCTCAGCCCCACGCTGCGCGCCAGACCCTCGATGAAGATGGTGAACGGGTCGGAGCCCAGCCCCGAGACCAGGAACAGCGTGACGCCCAGGTGCGCGATGGTGAGACCGGTTACCAAGGTAAGCAACCCCTGCGCCCACTCGGTTTTCGTGCGCTCCGACGTGTTGCGCGCAAAGCCCGGCTCGCCCATGTCCGTTCGCCTCCTCCACTTTGATTATCCGTTCTTGATCGCCAGCCCCGACATCAGGTCGGCCACGTCCTCGCACATGTCGAGCACGGTCTCCATCGTGTCGTAGATGTCGCGCCACTTGAGGATCAGCAGTACGTCCTCGCCCGAGCGGTAGAGATCCTTGATGATGCCGCGGTGCAGCCGGTCGCCCTCCTCCTCGAGGCAATTGACCTCAATGCCCAACTCGTTGAGCGTCTTGGCGTTCTTGAAGCCCCGAAACGCCTGCACCTGCTCGTGCAGCCGCTCGCAGCACTTGAGCACCACCTCGGCGAGCGAGCGCGCTTCGGGCCTGACTTCGGTCACCGACAGCATGTCGAACAGGTTGGCCACATCCTCGATGCCGTCGATGATGCTGTCGATCTTCTCGGCCACCATCAGGATGTCCTCGCGGTCGATCGGCGTGATGAACGCGCGGTTGAGCGCCACCGCCATCTCGTGAAACAGCTCGTCCGCCTCGTGCTCGATCGCGTGGATCGCGTCGGCCTTGGCCGACACGTCGCGGTAGTCGGCGATCAGATCGACCAGCAGCTTCGCGGCGCGCACGCCGGCGTCCGACATCTCGGCAAAGCGCTCAAAATAGTCCAGTTCCTTCTTCATGGCACATCGTTCCTTTCATGTCAGGCTCCAGGGAGCCGCTGATCTATTCCGGCGCCGGCCGGCGGGTGCTTTCCCGCGCTCAGCGCTTCCCTAAAAAACCTTGATGAACAGCAGGCTGGTCAGGTAGCCGATCAGGCCGCAACCGGGAAAGGTCAAGACCCAGGCGACGAACATATCGCGCACCACCGAGAAGTCCACCGAACGGCGGCGGTTGGCGATGCCCACGCCCATGATCGCGGTGGTCTTGGTGTGGGTGGTGCTGACCGGAATGCCGGTCAGCGAGGCAAACAGCAGGCAGATGGCGGCCGACAGGTCGGCGGCAAAGCCCTGGTACTTTTCGAGCTTGACCATGTCCATGCCCACCGCCTTGATGATGCGGTAGCCGCCGATCGAAGTGCCCAGCCCCATCACCAGCGAGCACAGCAGGATCACCCACAGCGGCATCGCAAACCCGCCGTCGGGGGCGCGCATGGCGTGTCCGTTCAGGAACAGCGCCAGCATGAACACGCCCATGAACTTCTGGCCGTCCTGCGCGCCGTGCAAAAAGCTCATCGCGGCCGCGCCAGCCACCTGCCCGCGCGAGAAGAAGCGATTGGCGCGCCGACGGTCCAGATGACGGCAGACGATCATGATTAGCTTGGTCATCAAGAAGCCAAAGGCGAACCCGATCACCGAGGACAGCACGAGCCCTTGAACCACCTTGATCCACTCGCCGCCGTTGACCGAGGAGAACCCGCCCAGCGCCATCGCCGAGCCGGTGACGCCCGCAATCAGCGCGTGGCTCTCGCTGGTGGGGATGCCGAAGTACCACGCGCCCACCGCCCACACCACGATCGCGACCAGCGCCGCGGCCAGCGCCACGCTGGCCCGACCGCCCGCGGCCTCGCCAAAGTCTACCAAGTTGGAAATCGTGAACGCCACCCGCGCGTTGACGGCGGTCATGAATAGCGCGCCCAGGCAGTTGAACACGGCCGACAGCACAATCGCCGGGCGCGGGCGCAGCACGCGCGTCGACACCGCGGTCGCGATCGCGTTGGGCGCGTCGGTCCAGCCGTTGACAAACACCACGCCCAACACCAAGATGACGGTGACGACGAAGGAAACGCTCAAGCACATCGCTCCAATCAAGCACATTCTCAACCTACTTATCATACCCCGGACGCTGTAAATTTGGCAAGATTCGTCCGCGCATTTTCTTCACGCGGCAAGCGTATACTATGCACAAAAAGGAGGGACTTCTATGGGCTTGTTCGCATGGATCATCCTCGGTGCGCTGGCCGGCTGGATCGCCAGCCTAATCATGGGCAAGGACGCGCGCATGGGCGCGCTGGCCAACATCCTGGTGGGCGTGGTGGGTGCGGGCATCGGCGGCTGGATCGCGTCGCTGTTCGGCCTGGGCACCGTGTCGGGCTTCAACCTCTACAGCCTGCTCATTGCCATCCTCGGCGCGTGTGTGCTGCTGTTTATTGTGGGCGCGATTTCGAAGGCGGCGCGCTGACTTATCCTCCCCATTCCCCACTCTGAGGAGTACCTCCGCAGAGGCTGGGTGGCGACCCGATTGCAGGACTCGAAGCTTGGGCGATGGATTCAACCGGTGGATCGCGCCATCCAAGCTTCATCGGGGAAAGCAACAGGGCGCCACCCGCCTGTGGACACTCCTCTGGGGAGGGAGTGACCTCGTTTTCGGCCCCCGTCGAGCGCGAAGCCGTCCTGCGTCTGCGAAAACGCGCGCATCTTCCCTTCCCAAGCAGCCGTGTGCATCCGAAGCCTCATAGCCCTTCCCCTTTTCATTTGATCGGCGGCCTCGGCTCGCCATCTTACGCTTGTACGCGCGGACGCGTTTACATGCCGACGGCATGAACCCGCCCCCCCTCGCCGTTCGCAATCGCGATGGCCTCGTTTGCGTGCGGCGGCGCGCAGGCGGGCGGACGCCATCGTGAACTCGTTCCAGCGGTTCGGGCGGGTCATGACGGCCACGGTGGCCAACGACGCCGCGCGCCCTTTTTTTCGAGCCGTGCGCCGAATTGTGGTATACTAGGGATAAGGATGTGAGCTTTGCGATGAAGAAGCCGAGCAAAGAATATCGGGAGTTTGACGTGATCCGGCGGCAATACAGGAACCTGCGGGCGCTGTCGGCGCACACGAAGGCCAAGCATCTGTGGCAGCACGAGGCGGCGGTCCGCGAGAAGATCAAGACGCTCAACCGCCTGCGCGGACGCGCGCCCGGAGACTTCGACGCGGTGTACAACCGCTACATCGCGCTGCTCGAGGATCTGTCGCGGCGCATGCTCGACGACTACAACCATCGGCGGGGCACATCCTTTCAGTTTGAGGAAGTGGTGGAGGGCCGATTCAAGGCCTATCGGGACGCCGGGGTGCTGGCGGTCTTGATGACCCATCACATCCCGCGCCTGTTCAGCGAGGCGTTCGGCCGGCTGCTGCCCGATAACCCCCGGGACGAATACCCCGAGGCGCGCGCGATGCGCCGGTCGTTCCACTTGCACTTGGGCGACACCAACACGGGCAAGACCTACGACGCCGTACGGCGGCTGATGGCCGCCGGACAGGGCGTGTATCTCGCGCCGCTGCGCATCCTGGCGCTTGAAAACTGCGAATTCATGAACATTTCGGGCGCGCCCTGCAACCTGCTGACCGGCGAGGAGGAAATCTGGGTGCAGGGGGCGCAATTGACCAGCTGCACGACCGAAAAGCTGAACCTGGGCCGCGAATACAAGGTGGCGGTGATCGACGAGGCGCAGTTGATGGCCGATCCCCAGCGCGGCGCGGCCTGGACGCGCGCGATTCTGGGACTGAGGTGCCCGGAGATCCACGTGTGCGGCGCGCTGAACGCGCTTGAACAGCTCACGCGCATGATCGAAGGCTGCGGCGATACGTGGACGTTCACGCGCTACGAGCGCAAGGTGCCGCTCAAGATCATGCGCAGGCCGGTGACGCTGAACGCGGTGCGGCCGGGCGACGCGCTGGTCGCCTTTTCAAAGAAGCGCGTGATCGCGCTGTCCGAGGCGTTAAAGGAGCGCGGCATCCAAACCGCGGTGATCTACGGCGACCTGCCGCCCGAGGTGCGCCGCATGCAGTGCGGCGCGTTCATCCGGGGCGAGCGGCCGGTGCTGGTCGCGACCGACGCGATCGGCATGGGCGTCAACCTGCCCATCCGCCGCATTCTGTTCGCCGAGCTCAGCAAGTACGACGGCGAGCACATAAGGCCGCTGACCGCGCAGGAGGTCAAGCAGATCGCCGGCCGCGCCGGGCGGCTGGGCATCTACGACGTGGGCTACGTCGGCTCGCTGATGGGCGAGCACGAATTGCTCGAAGCCTGCCTGGCAGCCGAAGACGAGCCCATCGAGCAGGCGATCGTCGGGCCGAGCGAGGCGATGCTGCCGATTGAGATCCTGCCGCTGCGCGAGAAGCTGGCTCTGTGGAGCACGCGCGAGGAAAATCTGCCCTACTACCGCAAGATGGACGTGCGCGACCTGCTGGTGACGCTCGACCGCGTCGCGGCCTACCATCTGCCGGAGCCGATCCAGTGGCAGTTGATGATGCTGCCGTTCGACGCGCAGAGCGAGAACCGCATGGCGCAGCTGCTGTCCTACGTCGAGACCGTTTTCGTCCGGCACGAGTCCAGAATCCCTGTGCCCGAGCTCGAAAAGCGCGATCTGAGCGCGCTCGAGGGCTACTATCAGGCCGTTAACCTGTACTACAGCTTCTCGCGCGCGTTCAGCCTGCCGCTCGACGAAGCCTGGGTCAACGAGGCCCGCCGGTATGTCAGCGCGTCGATCGACCGACAGCTGAACCGGCGGCAGAAGGAGGGGCTCAAGTGAAGATCCTGATTACCGGCGGGGCCGGGTTCATCGGCGCGAACTTCATCGACCATCAGCTTAACGCGCATCCGGACGATTGGCTGGTGTGCCTGGACGCGCTGACCTACGCCGCGCGGCCGGGCACGCTGGACGGGGCTTTCGCGCGGCCCAATTTCCGGTTCGTGCGCGGCGACATCCGCGACGCCGCCGCGGTCTTCGCGCTGTTTGAGCAGGAGCGCCCGGACGCGGTGGTCAACTTCGCGGCCGAGAGCCACGTCGACCGCTCGATCGACGATCCGACGCCTTTTCTTCAAACCAATGTGCTGGGCGCGCAGGTGCTGATGGACGCCTGCCGCGCGTTCGGCGCCGCGCGATTTCATCAGGTGTCCACCGACGAGGTGTATGGAGACCTGCCGCTCGGCAGGCCGGACTTGAAGTTCGCGGAAGACGCGCCGCCGCGCCCCTCGTCGCCCTACGCGGCCTCGAAGGCGTCGGCCGACCTGCTCACGCTGGCGTACCACCGCACCTACGGCCTCGACGTCGTCATCACCCGCAGCTCGAACAACTACGGCCCCTTTCAGTGCCCCGAAAAGCTGATCCCGCGGATGATTACCGGGGCGCTGGCGGGCGAACCGCTGCCGGTCTACGGTCGCGGGGAACAGGTGCGCGACTGGCTGCACGTCGCGGACCATTGCCGCGCGATTGACCGCGTGCTGCGCGCGGGCCGACCGGGCGAGGTGTACAATGTGGGCGGCGGCTGCGAGCGCGAGAACATCCAAGTGGTGCGCGACATCCTGCGCGCGCTCGGGCAGAGCGAACGGTCGATCACCTTCGTCGCCGACCGCCCCGGCCACGACCTGCGCTACGCCGTAGATAGCGAAAAGCTGCGCCGTATGGGCTGGCAGCCGCAAATCCCGTTCGAGCAGGGGCTAAACGATACCGTGCGCTGGTACCTCGAGCACCGGGATTGGTGGGAGGAACCGGGGCGGCCCCAAATTCGCGCTTGACAATCCGGGACTACCGGGCCGAATCCGTCAAGTGCACCCAGGTGCTCATGAGCAGCGGCTGCGAGGATTTGACGGCGACCGACGCCCTGCCCGGCATCGGTTGCGGCGCAAACGACGCGGGTGTCGGACTGATCGGCCCCGACGGCGGCCTGCCCTGGTAAGAGAATGGCCGCCGACCCGCCGAACGGCATCAGCCACCGCCTCGATCCGGCGGCAAAGCGGCGCGGCGTCAGTCCCGATGGCGGTCGGTACCGGTGTCGCCCTATGGGCAGCCCTCGCGGCATGGCACAGTCCGTTTGCGTAAAAAACAGCCGCACGCTCTACGGCATGCATAACCGTCGTCCCGGCCCTTTGGGACCGGCGCTCGCGCGATGCCCTTCGGCATCGCGTGCTCATTGGGTCGGCGCCCTCCGGACTTACTGAACCGCTCACGCGGGGAAACCCCTCGTTGATCCCCGCTACTTCCCCGCCTCCGCCGCCTTCCTCCGCAGCACGTCTATAATCACGGCCACCACGATGATTAACCCCTTGACCATCTTCTGCGGGCCCTGGGCCACGCCCAGCAAATTCAAGCCGTTCGAGATGATCCCGATGATCAATATCCCGATCAGCGTGCCGATCATGCCACCCTCGCCGCCCTTCATGCTCGTGCCGCCGATCACCACCGCGGCGATCGCGTCCATCTCCTGCCCATCCGCGTTGGTCGGCAGCGCCGAGTCCAGCCGCGAGGTCAGCAACAGCGCCGCCACCCCGCAGCACAGCCCGCTCAGCGTGTACACCAGCATCTTGACCCGCCCGATGTCGATGCCCGACAGCCGCGCGCAGTTCTCGTTGCCCCCGATCGCGTAGGTGAACCGGCCCTGCCGCGTATAGCGCAGCATGTACCACCCGAGCGTAAACACCGCGGCCATAATCAGCCCCGCGTATAGCGGCACGCCGCGAACCCGGCCCGAGATCGCCGTGAACGCCTCCGGCATCGTGTACAGCGGCTGCCCACCCGTGACCGTGTAAGCCGCGCCGCGCGCGATCGACATCATCCCCAGGGTCGCGATGAACGGCGGCAGATCCAATCGCGCGACCATCACGCCGTTAATCAGCCCCACTACCGCAGAAAACACGAGGCTGACCGCGATCGCCGGGGCCGTCGCCACTGAGTAGTTCTTCATCAGGATCGCCATCAACAGCCCCGTCAGCGCGATGTTCGAGCCCACCGACAGGTCGATGCCGCCCGATATAATCACGAACGTCATGCCCACCGCGATCACGAAATTGATCGATATCTGCTGCATCACGTTGAGCAGGTTTTGCGCCGTCAGGAACTTGTCGGTCGAGAGCGCCAGGTTCAGGCACAGCACGCCGAACGCCAGCAAAATCCCGAGGATGTTATTGGGCGTCGACGCGCGCGTCGATTGCCTGCGCCGCTTGATCCGCGCGCGCACAAGGCCCATCACACCCGCGATCATCAGGTCGATGCCCAGCACCAGCAGCGGTTTCGCGGCCTGCCCGAGCAGCAGCGCCAATTGCTCTGCGCGCGTGAGCTCGACCATCTCGCCGAGATCGACCGCGATGTCGGTCCCCAGCAGTTCCGCCGCCTTGGCCGCGGCCGCCTGCCGCTTTTGAAGCGCCAGCTTCTCATGGATCGCCGCGAGCCCCTCGTCCGTCGCGTAGAGCGCGAGCACCGTCATCGCAATCCCCAACACCAGGCAGATGGACAGCAGCACGGCCGTCGATCGCTTCATCCCTTATGCCCCCTCCCGCGCGCCGTGCCTATCCCCGCCGGTGGCGTAATATAGAATTTTCTCTTGGCTCAGCGTGCCGTCGTTGTCGAACACGCCGGTGACCTCGCCCTGGCACATCACGGCCACGCGATCGGACATGCCGAGGATCTCCGGCAGCTCGGATGAGATCATCACCACCGCCACGCCCTGGCGCTTCAATTCGTTCATGATGTGGTAGACTTCGATCTTCGCGCCCACATCGATGCCGCGCGTGGGTTCGTCGAGGATCAGCACCCGCGACTTGGACATCAGCCATTTGGCCAGCACCACCTTTTGCTGGTTGCCGCCCGACAGATTGCGCGTAAGCTGCGCGGGCGACGGCGTCTTGATCCTCAGCCGCCCGATGTAGTCCTCCGCCGCGCGCCGTTCCCGCTTGAGATCGAGCTTGCCGCGCCGCGCGAAGCCCTTGAGTGCGGCCAGCGTGATGTTGTGCGCGACGCTCATCGTCAGCACCAGCCCCTCGAGCTTTCGATCCTCGGTCGCGAAGCCCAGCCCCGCGTCGATCGCGCCCCGCGGGCCCTTGATATCGACGCGCCGCCCCGCCACGTACACCTCGCCCGAGCGCCGCGCGTCCATGCCGAACAGCGCGCGCGCCGTCTCGGTCCGGCCCGCGCCCACGAGTCCGGCCACGCCCAGCACCTCGCCCGCGCGCACCGAGAGCGATGTCCCCCTGACCTGCCGCCCGGCGCGCAGGCCTTCGACGCGCAGCAGTTCCTCGCCCGGCCGTGTCGCCTCCTTCGGGAATTTCTCTTTGAGCTCGCGCCCGACCATGTGGCGGATGATCTCGTCGAGCGAGGTTTCCTGGACGCGCAGCACGGCGACGTTCTCGCCGTCGCGCATGATGGTCGCGCGGTCGCAGATGTCCATTACCTCTTCGAGCCGATGCGAGATGTAGATCACGGCCACGCCGCGGCGCTTGAGGCTGCGGATCGTGTCAAACAGCGCGTCGATCTCGCGGGCGGTGAGCGGCGCGGTGGGCTCGTCCATGATTAAAATCCGCGCCTGCGTGGACAGCGCCTTGGCCACCTCGACCATCTGCTTGTGCGCCACGCCGAGCCCGGAAACCCGCGCCTTCGCAGGCACCGGGATGCCCAGCGAATCGAGCAGTTGCTGGGCATCCCGGTTCATCGCGCGCCAGTCGAGCGCAAAGGCCCTTCTCATCGGTTGGCGGCCCATGAAGATGTTTTCGGCCACACTGAGCTGCTCGACCAGGTTCAACTCCTGATGGATGATCGATATGCCCAGCGCCTGCGCGTCGTGTGCGGATCGGATACAGACGCTCTTGCCCTCGATGAAGATGTCGCCCGCGTCGCGCATGTACGCACCCGACAGCACCTTCATCAGCGTGGACTTGCCCGCGCCGTTCTCGCCCAGCAGCGCGTGCACCTCGCCGGCTTCGACCGACAGGTCGACCCCACCCAGCGCCAGCACGCCCGGAAACCGCTTGACGATGCCGCGCATCGTGAGAAAGGCCATAGAATCGCTCCCTACATGTAATTGTCCACCAGCGAAGCGTCCACCACCGCGGTCTCGGCCTCGATGATCTTGTCTTCGCGGTCCATGCCGTCGATCGCGTCCACAATCGCCTTGATCGCGTTCGCGCCGATGGCGACCGGGCCACAGTCGAGCGTGGCAGTCAGCTCGCCCGCCTTGACCGACTCAAACGCGTTGGGGTTGCCGTCGAGGCCCACGCAGATGATGTCCTCGCGCCCCAGTTGCTTTACGGCCTGCACCGCGCCCAGCGCCATCTCGTCCGACAGCCCGTAGATCACGCTGATGTCGGGATGCGCCTGCAGCATGTCCATCGCGGCGTTCATGCCCTTCTCGCGCACCCAGTCGCCCGGCTGCGTCGCCACGACCTCGATGCCTGGATAGGCCTCCTTGCAGCGGTCGATGAATCCGCCCATGCGCTGGGTGGTGTAGTCGCTCGGCAGGCCCTCGATGATCGCGACCACGGCCTTGCCGCCCGTCTTTTCGTTGACCCAGTCGGCGATCTTGCCGCCGCCATTGTACTGATTGTAGCCCGAGTAGGCGTACACCTCGACGCCGGAGAGCTCGGTGATCGTGTTGAACATGACCACCGGGATACCGGCCTCGTTGGCCTTCTTGATACCGGGGATCAGCGCGTCCAGGTTGATGCCGCACACCGCGATGCCCTTGACGCCGCGTGTAATCATGTCCTCCATCATCGACATCTGGGTGGCGTAGTCGTCCTCCGAGGGCGGCGCCATGATTAACAGCTCGTAGCCGAAGGCCTCGGCCACCGGCTTCGCGCCCTCGATGCAACTGGCATAGAAGGGGCTGGTCATGGCCGGCGGCAAAAACCCGATCTCGGCGGCCAACGCCGCGGCCGGCATCATCAGAAACACGAGGAAGAGACAGGTCAGCTTCTTCATAGGGCAATACCTCCTCAATGATTGGTTTCCACCTTTTTCCAGTATATCGACCGGTCGCCCGCCTGTCAACCGCTTGAGTTGGTACATTTTTACGACGGTATGCCCAATATTTTACGATATCGATCGGCAGATTCCGAAGCAATTGTGATCCGCTGCGGCAGGGCGCGATTGCCCCCGCATTTTACTTCTTCATAAAGCATTTTTGCGCGCAGCGTGGTATAATCTTGCGGGAGAGCAGGTCGTATGGAGGAAATTGGATGAAGCGCATCGTGTTGACCGGCGGAGGCACGGCGGGGCATGTCACGCCCAACCTGGCCCTGATCCCGCCGCTTCAACGGGACGGCTGGGAAGTGCATTACATCGGCTCGGAGGACGGGATCGAGCGCAAGCTGGTCTCTCAACTGCCGGGCGTGACCTATCACGCCATCAAGGTGGGTAAGCTGCGCCGCTACGCCGACATCCGCAACCTGACCGATCCGTTTCGCGTGATCCAGGGCGTGTTTCAGGCCGCCGCGCTCATGAAGCGCATTGCGCCCGCGATCGTGTTTGCCAAGGGCGGATTCGTGTCGGTGCCAGTGGTCTACGGCGCGCGTATGCGCAAGGTGCCGGTGCTGATCCACGAATCCGACATGACGCCGGGGCTCGCCAACCGCCTGTCGGCGCCGTTTGCCAAAAAGCTGCTGTGCACCTTCCCCGAAGCCGCGCGGCTGGCGGGCAAGAAGGGCGTGGCCGTGGGCACGCCGCTTAGGCCCGAGCTATTCAAGGGCAACCGCGAGGCCGGGCGCAAGCTGTTCGGCTTTCAAAGCGGCCGCCCGGTGCTGATGGTGGTGGGCGGCTCGACCGGCGCGCAGTCGGTCAACCGCGCGCTGCGCCTGGCGCTGCCAAAACTCCTCGACTGCTTCCAGGTGCTGCACCTGTGCGGCGCGGGCAACCTGGACGCCTCGCTCGAGGGCACGCCCGGCTACTGCCAGAAAGAATATCTAAACCATGAAATATCCCATGCCTACGCGGTGGCCGACGTGCTGATTTCCCGCGCGGGCTCCAATACCTTAAGCGAGATTTTGGCGCTCAACAAGCCCTCGCTGCTGATTCCCTACCCGCTGTCGGCCAGCCGGGGCGACCAGGTCATGAACGCCCGCTCGTTCGAGCAGCGGGGCCTGGCGCGCGTGCTGATGCAGGAGGACATGACGCCCGACGTGCTGGCCTCGCGCGTGATCGAGGTCTACAAGGAGCGCGGCAGCCTGATCGACGCCATGGAGCGCGAGCCCTCGGGCGACGGCATGGCGGGGGTGTTGAAATACATTGAGGAGTACGCGAAAGTCTAACCCCACCGCTTAAGCGACCTACGCATATATCCGGCCACGTCCATGCCGTACACGCCTTCGAGGAAGGCGGGCTCGGCCACGTCGGGGAACGCGCCTTGGCCCGCCACCCGGCCCTCCTTCATGAAGATCAGCCGCTCGGCCAGCGTCAGCGCCAGGTTGACGTCGTGGAACACCCCGATCACCGCGTGCTCGCCGCTTGTCATCCAATCCTTCAAATACTCGATCAGCTCCATCTGGCACTTTATGTCCAGGTGGTTGGTCGGCTCGTCGAGCAGGATCACGCGCGGCTGCTGCGCCAGCGCCTTGGCGAGGAACACCCGCTGCAACTGACCGCCCGACAAAGCGTCGATCGGCTGCTCGCGGATGTCCCACAGCCCGATCGCCTTGAGGCACCCTTCGACCACCGCCCGGTCGGCCCGGCCCGCGCCGCCCAGCGCCCGCGCGTTAAGATAGCGGCCCATCATCACGGTATCGTAGACCGAGTAGGCGAAGTGCAATGTGCTCACCTGGCTCATCACCGCCACCTCGCGCGCAAGTTCCCGCCGCGTAAGCGTCTTGATGTCCTGCCCGCCGATCCTGACCTCGCCGGTAAAGGGAATCAGCCGCGCGATCGCGCGCAACAGCGTGGTCTTTCCGCAGCCGTTGGGGCCCAATACGCACGCGCTCTCCCCCATCCTGACGCCAAACGACACATCCTTGACCACCGGCACGCCCGCGTACCCGGCGCTCAGGTGTTGTATCTCGAGCAAGCTATCCCCTCCTCCGACCAACCCCCTCTCCGGGAGGTTTGGAGTGCCGCAGCCCTTCATGTTCAATCATTTGCGCCGGTGCAAATGGATCCCGGCGTAGGGCGAGCCTGCCCGCCCGGCTCGGAATCGATTCATGCTGCCGGATTGCGCCTAGAATACCTCGCAGGGTTTTCAGCAATCCGGTTTCCCCGTTCCCCAACTCACGCGCATATGGACGCAGTCAGATGTGCGTGACGCGCCTTCGGCGCGAAAAGTATACATGGGTGAAGAACGGCGCGCCCACGAGCGCGGTCACCGCGCCCACCGGCAGCTCGATCGGGGCCAGTACGGTGCGCGCCGCCAGGTCGCACAGCACCATGAACGCGCCGCCCAGCAGCGCCGCCATCGGCAGCACGATCCGGTGCCGCGCGCCGAACACCCGACGCACCAGGTGGGGCGCGATCAGGTCGATGAAGCCGACCGTGCCGGTGAAGGCGACCGCGACGCCGGTCTGCAGCGCGCCCAGCGCGATCAGCGTCCACTTGATCCGCCGGATCGCCACGCCCGTGCTCTCGGCCTGCTCGTCGCCGAAGGTCATCAAATCCATCTCCCAGGCGTAGCCCATGAGCGCCAGCATCGTCACGGCGCTCACCGCCGCCATCACCGCGACCTGCGCGTAGCCGCGTCCGGCGAACGAACCCATCTGCCAGAACACCAATTCCTTGAGGTGCTCGCTTGACAGCGCGGTAATCAGCGTCAGCACGGCGTTGACGAACAGCGAGAACACCATGCCCACCAGCACGATGGTGTTGCCCTCCATACTGTGGTCGAGCGCGGCGGTCAGACCCATCGCCAGCAGCACCGTCGCCATGCCGAACGCAAAGCCCATCAGCGGCCGGACAAACAGCCCCGACAGCCCCAGAAGGATGCTCAGCGCCGCGCCCAGCGACGCGCCCGACGACACGCCCAGCGTATAGGACGAGGCCAGGGCATTGCGCAGCACCGACTGCATCACCGTGCCGCTCATCGACAGCGCCGCGCCCACGCAAAAGGCCATCAGCACGCGCGGCAGGCGTATCTTTATAAGGATCGAGCGCGCCACCCCGCTGACCGCCTCGCCCCGCCCGACAAGCACCCGCAGCGCGTCCATCGGGTGGATGGACGCGCTGCCCACGGCGACGCCGAACGCCAGCGCAACAAGCGCCACCGCCAGCGCCAGCAGTACCTTATGCGGCGTCTTCATTCAGCAAGGGCGCGTCGAACGCCGCGTACCGGTCGGGGTACACCCGCCTCGCCATCTCGACCAGCGCGTCGGCGATGTGGTGGTTGGGCAAGGAACTCGCGGTGTTGTCGATGTAGAACACCTGCCCTCCCTTGATCGCGCTCACTTCGCCCCAGCCCGCGCGGCCCAGAATCTCGCCGACCGCGTCGTCGATGTAGCTGACCGAGGTCAGGATTACGTCGGGGTTGGCCTCAACCGCTGATTCCTCGCTCACAGAAATCCAGTCCTGCTGATCGGCAAACACATTGCGCGCGCCCATGAGCTCGATCAACTCGTTCAGGAAGGTGCCGCTGCCGAAGCTGTACAGGTAGGGCAGCGCGCCGATCTCAAACATCACCGACTTGCGCTCGGCTTCGGGGATGGCTTCTCCGATCGCGCGGACGGCCTCGACGGTGTCCAGCATGCCGCGGGTCAACGCCTCGCCGGACTCTTCCGCACCCATGATCCGTGCGATGAAGCGCACGTCCTCGGCCACGCCGGCCACGCTGTCGCTCGACGGGATCACCGCCACCGTGATGCCGAGCGTCCGCAGCGCCGTGAACGGATCGCCGCCGCCCTCGTAGCTCATGGCGCTGACCAGCACCAGGTCGGGCGCAAGCTCGGCCATGGCCTCGCAGTCGGGGTGCATCATATCGAACTGGGGCAGCTCGGAAACGCCCTCCGCCTGCGACGGGCTGTACGTATCGACGGCCACCAGGCGGTCTTTCAGGCCCAGCTCGACGATCACCTGCGTGGTCGCGGGCGCGAGCGAGATCACGCGCGCGGGCGCGGCCTTAAGGTCGAGCGGATTGCCCGCCCGGTCTTCGGCGGGCATGGCCAGCGCATTTGCCGTGGCCAGCAGCAGCGTGAACATCAGGCAGAACAGCTTCTTCATGGGTTTTCCTTCCTTTCCAGCGGTGTTCTTTACACACAAACGCCGCACGGTCAAACGACCATGCGGCGACGCCATGCCGGTTTCGGCGCAGGGGAACGGCAAATCACCGGCCCTTGCACGCGAATGGGTGGGCGGCGCCGCCTTAGCATCGAAGGCGTTGCTGTGCGCCCGCGCGTGGGCCGGTGATCTGACTTAAAGCCGGGCGTCTGCCCAAGCTCCTCACAGTAGCGGGTCTGCCGGGGATTTTCACCCCGTTCCCCGGATCATGCGCGCATCTATCTGTCTACGGGTTTATCATACCACGCGCGGCGGGCGCTGTCAAGTTTGAAGGCCGCGCGCGCAGAGCAATGGGCCCCGAACAGCCGTTTTGTGATCCCATTCTTCACAACGGATGTGCGTGTCGGCATCAATTACCGCACTCGACGCTGATTTCGTTGAAGGTCCTGAGCAGGTCGTCCATCGTGTAGCGCGCGCGCTCCCCGCCCGCGGCGTCGATCACGGCGCGGCCCTGATGCATCATCAGGAGGCGGTTGCCGTAGCCCACCGCATAGCGCAGGTTGTGGGTGACCATGAGCGCCGTCAACCCCTTTCCCACGATCAGCTTCTGCGTCAGCTCCATCACGGTGTCGGCCGCGCGCGGGTCGAGCGCGGCGGTGTGCTCGTCGAGCACCAGCAGCTCGATCGGCGTCATCGTGGACAGCAGCAGCGCCAGCGCCTGGCGCTGACCGCCCGACATGCTGCCCACCTGCTGACCCAGGCGGTTCTCGAGGCCCAGCCCCAGCGGCTCGAGCATCGCGCGATAGGCGTCGATCCGCCGGCGGTTGACGCCCCGGCGCAGGTTGTAGGGCTGATTCTTGTTGTCGGCCAGCGCCATGTTCTCGAGCACGGTCAGTTGCGCGCAGGTGCCCTTCGACGGGTCCTGAAACACCCGGCCCAGCATCCGCGCACGCCTGTGCTCGGCAAGGTCGGTCACGTCGCGCCCGTTCACGCGCACGCGCCCGCCCGTAAGCGGCAGCGAACCGCACAGGATGTTCAGCATCGTGGTCTTGCCCGAGCCGTTCGAGCCCACCACCGACACAAAGTCGCCCCGCGCGATCGACAGGTTGAAGCCGTCGAACAGCGTGGCCTCGTCGGGCGTACCTTCATTATAGATTTGGATGATGTTTCTCATCTCGACCAGGCACGCGTTGCTATCCATGGGCATGGCGCTTGCCTCCCTTCCGATCGAGCGCGCGGCCGGCGACCAGCGCCACCACAAACAGCGCGCTCATCAGCAGCTTCAAGTAGACCGTGTCGATCCGAAGCAGCGTCGCCACCGCGAGGCAGGCCTTGTACACGACCGCGCCCGCGATCACCTGCGTGGTGGGCATAACGCCGCGCACCTTGCCCAAGAGCGTGGTGCCGATGATGACCGACGCCAGCCCCATGACCACCATGCCCGCGCCGCTGGTGACCGAGGCCGAGCGCGCCTGCTGGGCCAGCACGCTGCCCGACAGTGCCGTCAGCCCATTGGCAAGCGTCAGCCCCAGGATCTTCACCAGCCCCGGGTTGACCGCCTGCGCCGTCACGTACTGCAAGTTGCTGCCCGCCGCGCGCAGCATCAGTCCGATGCGCGTCTTGAAGAACCAATCCATAATCAGCTTGACGGCCGCGACCACGACGGCCAGCACGATCACCCGCCGATAGGGCGCGAACGCCTCGGGCAGCCAGGTCACCGGCCCGTCCGTGAAAATCGTGGGCAGCTTGTTGATGTAGAGCACCGACTGCTTGCCGGTGACCAACAGGTTGACCGTGAGCAGCGCCGTCATCGTGAGAATGCCGCTGAGCAGATCGGTAATCTTGAGCTTCACGTGCAGCAGGCCGGTCACCGCGCCGGCCAGGCAGCCCGCGGCAAAGGACACGAGCAGCGCCGCCACGGGCGACATGCCGTTTACGATCATCAGCGCGGTCACACACGCGCCCAGCGGCAGCGTGCCGTCCACCGACAGGTCGGGGAAATCCAACACCTTGTAGCTGATGTAGACCCCCATCGCCATGATGCCGTAAATGAAGCCCTCTTCGAGGATGTTTATCAGGATCGACAGGTACATAACATGGCCCCTTTTCGGTTTACCTTTTCGGGCGTTTCGACCGGTGGATCCGGGTCATACGCCCCGGCCCCATGGGCCCTGCGTTCAGATCATCCACCCCGCCCCTCCAAAGAGGGAAATGGGGAATTACTTCGCCACGTCTTGCGCCGCTTCATACCCCGCCGGCAATTGCAGCCCCAGCGCCGCGAGCACGTCCGCGTTGTAGGCCGGGGTCACCTCGTCGATCAGGCCGACCGGCGTGGTGGCGGGATCGGCCTTGCCATTCAAGACCTCTGCCGCGATTTTGCCGGCCTCGCGGCCCAGCGCCACGTAGTCGATGCCCTGCGTCGCCAGGCAACCGTTCACCACCTGCTCGACCTCCGAGCCGAACACCGGGATGCGCGCCTCTTCGGCGGCCAGCAGCAGCGCCGGCAGGTTCTCCACGACCAGGTTGTCGGTGAAGTTGTTGAAGCAGTCCACCCCGTCCGCGATCAGCGAGCCGGCCGCCGTGGCCACCTCCGAGCCCGCGGTGATGCCGATCGCCACGACCTCGAAGCCCTGCTCGGCCGCGACCTCATGGAGCTTCTTCAGGTGCGAGATCGAGTTCGGCTCCGACACCGTGTACACCACGCCGATCTTCTTGGCCTCCGGCAGGAACGCGCGGATCATCTTCACCTGCTCGGGCAGGTTCAGGATGTCCGACACCCCGGTGCAGTTGGTATTCGGCGCTTCGTTCGACTCCACGATCCCGGCCGACACCGCGTCCGACACCGCCACAAAGATCACGGGCGTACCGCTGTCGGCGGTCGCCGCATAGGCGCTCATCGCCGCCGGCGTCGCCACGCCCACCAGCATATCCCGGCCCTGCGAGACCATCAGCTTGGCCTGCATGTCGCCGGTCGCCATGTCGGCCATCGCGTTTTGAAAATCGATCGTCAGGTTGTCGCCCTCCTTGTAGCCGCCCTCGGCCAGCCCCTCGATAAAGCCCTTGGTGCAGTTGTCGAGCGACGGGTGCGTCGCGTACTGGATGATGCCCACAGTGACCGCCTGCGCCGAGGCCGCCACGCCCGAAAGAACCAGTGCCAGCGCCAGAACCATAATCGCAATCCGCTTCATGTTTGTATCCTCCTAAGTCTGTTGACCACCCCGCCCCACGGCCCCCGCCGGGGGGAACAAAAAACCTGTCCCGTGTATCACACGGGACAGGATTCTTTCATTCCTGCGGTACCACCCATCTTGCCGGCAAACCGGCCGCCTCAACCGCGCACGATCATGCGCGTTCCACATGGTAACGGGTGGAATCCGTCGGCAACTACTAGACCTAAGTGGTTCGCGCCGCCCTCCGAAGTCCATTCACCGCGCCGTACCCTGCCGCAATCCCACCGCCTGCGACTCTCTTGAGGAACCTCTCGCGCTTACTCGTCTCCGTCGTCGGTTTATTATGTTGTTGCGCATACTATAGCGCATAGGCCTGCGCCTGTCAATGGGTAAGTTTGTTAAATCAATTGACGCCGTATTCGTCTTCCAAAGACTTGATTAGCTCCATGTTGTACCACTCGGTCTTGTTGACATCCTTCTCACTGTAGCCGCCGGGCTCGTACCAGCTCTTTGCGTTAAAGTAATCGCGGTACTTCTTGGTCTTGAACTCATAGCCGTGGCGCGCCCAGATTTCGTTACGGGCGTAGCCCCACTCGCTCTCCGGGATCGCCTCGATCTCGCGCCGGGTCAGCTTGCGGGTGCTCGAGTGCGGGAAGATGTATTCGTCGAACGAGGAGGACGAGGACGAACTGCCGCTGCCCTTCTCCATCGACTTGATTAGGTCCATGTTGTACCACTCGGTGTCATTGAGGTTCCGGGTCGAGAAGCCGCCCGGCGCATACCAGTCCTTCTGCGAAAAGTAGTCGCGGTACTTCCTGGTCTTGAACTCGTAGCCGTGGCGCGCGTAGATTTCGTTGCGCGCGTAGGGCCACAGCGAGCGCGGGATCGAGTAGATGTCATCGCGCGTCAGCTTCACCTGGTCCGAATCCGGGAAGATGTAGTCCTCGTCCCAGTCCTCGTCGTCATCGTCGTCCCAGTCATGGCTGCCGTCGTCGTCGCCCAGCGTGCAAGTGATCGTCTTGCCGCTGCGGGAGAGCCGGATCGTGAACGAGTCGCCGATGTTCAGGAAGGAAAAGTCCACGTCGTGGTCGTAGTCGGTCACAATCGCCTCGTTGCCCGAATCCACGTACTCGCCCGTGAACTTCGAGCCGTACACCTTGCGCTCAATGTAGTCCACGTCGCCGCGCTCCTCGATCGCCAGGTACAGCGTGGCCGCCACCTGATCGACGCCGCCGCCGTAGACCTTCGCGCCGCGCCCGTCCCCGGCCTTCTGATAGCCATCGGCCGCCGCGCGCGGCCCCACCGCGTCGTTGAAAGAAAAGGTGTCGTCCGGCCACACCTCGGTGCCGTCGAGCATGGCGATGGCCAGGTCGATGTTGTTCAGGTATCCGCTTGAGGAATCGTAGATCCGGGTGCTGGCGCTGACCTCGGCCAGCGCGGGCACGCACAGGGCCAGGGCGCAAATCAGGGCCGCCAGTGCGGCTGCGGCACGCTTCATAGACGACATCCCCCTCCAACTTGCTTTCCTATATGACGGGCATTGGGCATATTTGGTTCCCTTAAATGACCCCCAGCGCGCGCGCCGCTTCGAGCGCCTGCGCGCGCACCCGACCGATGTCGAGTGTCGTGTATGCGCCGTCCTGATAGAGCACGCGCCCCTTGACCATGGTCATGCGGACGTTCATCCCCTGCGCGCCGTAGACCAGCGCGGCCGGCACGTCCGGGCAGGGCAGCATGTTGGCGTCCTCGGCGCTTACCAGCACCATGTCGGCCTGATACCCCTCGCGGAGCAGTCCGCAGTCGTCAAAGCCCAGCGCCCGCGCGCCCGTGCGGGTCGCCATGGTCAGCGCCTGGCCCGCCGGCAGCAGCGTCGGGTCGCCGAACGCACCCTTCTGCAAAATGGACGCCAGCCGCATGTCGGAGAGCATGTCCAGGCAGTTGTTGCTCGACGCGCCGTCGGTGCCGAGCGCCACGGTCATGCCCGATTGCAGGTACCGGGCGATCGGCGCGATGCCGCTGGCGAGCTTCAGGTTGCTCGCCGGGTTGTGCACCGCGTACACATTTTTGCGCGCGAGCAGTTCAACATCCAAGTCCCTCAGGTGCACGCAGTGCGCCGCGATCGCATGAGCGTCGAACGCGCCCAGCGAATCGAAGTATTCGGGCGGCGTCATACCGTGCCGCTCGATGCAGCCCTCGACCTCGCCCCTGGTCTCGCTCAGGTGCACGTGGAAGCCGGTTCCCAGCTTGCGCGCGGTCTCGATCGCGAATCGGGCGGTATCGGGGCTCGTGGTGTACTCGGCGTGCAGCCCGACGAACACCTTTATCAGCCCGCCGCCCGCGTCATTGAACCGGCGGTACAGGTTGTTCGCGTTATCCTCGACGCCCGCGCGATCGGTGCAGCCGCGCACGATGTTGGCGCGCATACCGACCCCAAGCGCCGCCTCGGCCACCCGATCCATGAAGAAGTACATGTCGGCAAACGCCACCACGCCCCGCCGGATCATCTCGGCGATCGCGAGCATCGCGCCGTGATAGACCAGGTCGCCGGTCAGCTTGTCCTCGATCGGGAAGATTTGATGCAGCCAGTCCATGAGCACGCGATCGCTGCCCACGCCCCGCATCAGCACCATCGCCGCGTGGCAGTGCGCGTTGTAGAAGCCCGGCATCAGGATGCCGCCCTTGCCGTCGATGCGCCGCTCCGTCGCGGCGTCCGGGCAGAGCGCACGCTCGCCCGCGTAGGCGATTTTATCGCCGTCCACCAGCACGCAGCCGTCCGGGAAAACGCGCTCGCCGGTATAGAGCGCCACATTGTCGATCCGGATCATCTCGTGGCCTCCCTTCAACCGTTCGCGGCTCGGATGTAGGCCGCCTGTTCCTCGCTCAGCCGATCGATCGTAAGACCCAGGGCCGAAAGCTTCATGCGCGCCACCTTAAGATCGACCGTCGAGGGCACCTCATGCACGCCGGGTTCAAGCGTCCCGCGGCTCTTGACCAGGTATTCCGCCGACAGCGCCTGCAGCGCGAAGCTGATGTCCATGATTTCGGCCGGATGCCCGTCGCCGGCCGCCAGGTTGACCAGCCGCCCCTCGGCCAGCAGGTACAGCGCGCGCCCGTCCGTAAGCTCGAAGCCCTCGATGTTGTGCCGCGCCGTCCACGTACGCCTGGCCATCTGACGCAGGCCCTTGACATCGACCTCCACGTCGAAATGGCCCGCGTTGCACATCACCGCGCCCGGCTTCATCCGAAGCATGTGCTCGAGTGTGATTACGTCCTTGCAGCCGGTCACCGTGATGAACACATCGCCGACCGCCGCCGCCTCGTCCATGGTCATCACGTCGTGCCCGTCCATCGCGGCCTCGACCGCGCGCACCGGATCGATCTCGCACACGGCCACCCGCGCGCCCATGCCCTTCATGCGCAGCGCCACGCCCTTGCCGCACCAGCCGTAGCCGGCCACCACCACGCGCTTGCCGGCCACCACCAGGTTGGTGGTGCGCAGGATGCCGTCGGTGACCGACTGCCCGGTACCGTAGCGGTTGTCAAACAGGTATTTCATCTGCGCGTCGTTGACCGAAATCATCGGAAAGGGCAGCGCCCCCGCGGCCGCGCGCGCCCTGAGGCGCATCACGCCCGTGGTGGTCTCCTCGCCGCCGCCGATCAGGTTGCGCGCCAATTCGGGACGCTCGTCGCACAGGATTTGCGTCAGGTCGCCGCCGTCGTCCACGATCACATGCGGCGCGCAGCGCAGCGTGTCGATCAGGTGGCGGTGGTATTCCTCGGCCGTCGCGCCGTGCCAGGCGTTGACCGTCACGCCCATCGTCGACAGCGCCGCGGCCACGTCGTCCTGCGTGGACAGCGGATTGCAGCCGGTGGCGAACACCCGCGCGCCGCCCGCCTTGAACAGCAGCGCCGCGCGCGCGGTCTTGGCCTCGAGGTGGATCGACATCGCGAGATCCAGCCCCTCAAAGGGCCGCTCGCGTTCAAACTGCCGCTCGATCTCGGAGAGGATCGGCATGTGCTCGCGCGCCCATTCGATCTTGCGCGCCCCTTCCGGCGCGAGCGAAGCATCCCGTACGACCGATTTCATCTCAAGCACCTCCGTTAAGTCGCGGCGATCAGCGCTATCGCGCTGGCCGATATGCCCTCTTCCCTGCCCTCGTAGCCCATGCGCTCGGTGGAGGTGGCCTTGACGTTGACCGCGCCTTCCGCCATGCCGAGCGCGCGCGCGAAGTTGCGCTTCATTTGATCCATGTACGGCGCGAGTTTGGGCCGCTGGGCGACGATGGTCACGTCGCAGTTGACCGCGCGGAAGCCCGCGCGATCCAGCTTACCCGCCACTTCCGCAAGCAGCGCCATCGAGGAAATGCCCAGGTATGCCTCGTCGCCGTCGGGAAAATGCCGGCCGATATCGCCGAGTCCCGCCGCGCCCAGCAGCGCGTCCATCAGCGCGTGCGCGGCCGCGTCGGCATCCGAGTGGCCGTCAAGGCCCGCCTCGTGTTCGATCGTCACGCCGCCCAGCACCAGCGCCCGCCCGGGCACAAGCCGATGCGCGTCGAAGCCCTGGCCCACGCGTAGATTGGGCAAAATCAAGTGCTCAACCTCCTCGAAGTCCGCGGGCGTGGTCAATTTCACATTCTTGCGCCCCTCGTCGGAGACCGCCAGGTGCACGGCTCCATGGTAACGCTCGACGAGCGCCGCGTCGTCGGTGGCCTCGAAGCCCTCGGCGCGCGCGCGCTCGTGCGCGGACAGGACCAGTGAACGCCAAAAGACCTGCGGCGTCTGCACCGTGCGCAGCGACTCGCGGTTCAGCGTCTCGACCGCCCGGCCCGCCCCGTCCACCCGCTTCACGGTGTCGGTCACGGCCGTCGCGGCCACGCCGCTGCCGTAACGCTCGGCCGATCCGATCGCCTGAAGCACCACGTCCGGCGGCGTCATCGCGCGCGCCGCGTCGTGGATGGCGACGAGCTTAACGTCTTCAGGCACGGCCAGCAGCCCGTTGTACGCCGACTGCTGGCGGGTGTCCCCACCCTCGACTGCGCGCACAACGAGCGGGTGCGCGCCCTCGCGCCGAACCAGCGCCTCGTAGGCCGCAAAATCGCGCCCGGCCAGCACCAGCACGATGCCCTCGATCCGGCCGCAGGCCGCGAGCGCGTCAAGGCTGCGGCTGAGCACCGACCGCCCGGCGACCGGAAAAAACACCTTGTTCCCTTCGAGGCCCGATCGTTCGCCGCGGCCGGCGGCCACCACCACCGCCCAGCAGCGGGTCATGGGATCACGCGGTACATGCCCGCGGCGTCGGCCTTGAGCACATGCTCGGAAAGCGTCACCACCTGGTACTGGGTCAGCCGGTCGCCGTAGCGCACCGACACGATGTCGCCCACCTTGACCTCGGCGCCCGCCTTGGCCGGCTTGCCGCCCAACATCACATGCCCGGTGTCGCACGCCTCGTTGGCAAGGCTCCGGCGCTTGATGATGCGCGACACCTTGAGGTACTTATCCAGCCGCATCGAGCCCGCGCCCTGCGCGGCCGGTGCGGCCGTTGCTGTCTTCGGTGTGTCTGACTTCTTCGCCATGCTTCCTCCTCGGATACAACGAAAATAAGGGCTGCAGCGCCAAACGCGGACGCCACAACCCCAACCCCCACCTCCGCCAGGCGATGAGGGCCTTACAGCGCGTCCTTGAACTTTTTGCCCGCCTTGAAGGCCGGGGTCTTGGTCGCGGCGATCTCGATGGTCGCGCCCGTGGCGGGATTGCGGCCCTCGCGGGCGGCGCGCTCGCGCACCTCAAAGGTACCGAAGCCGGTCAGCTGGACCTTCTCACCCTTCGCGAGTTCCTCGACGATCAGATCGAGCACCGCAGTCAGCGCCGCATCCGCCTGCTTCTGGGTGAGTCCTGCCTTCTCCGCCACGGTAGCCACAAAGGTCGCTTTGTTCATCATTATCAGACACCTCCATAATGTGATTGTTTACCGCTTGAGCGTAACCGAAATTATATTCTAGCCAGATATTGACAATTCCTGCATGTCCTTCACATTTTACAAAGAATCCTCGCGCGCCGCGCGTGCGATCAGCGCCTCGAGCGCGCGGCCCAGCGCCAGCTCCGCCTTGACGCCCCGCGACCGCGCCAGCCGCACCGCCGAGAGCAGCAGTTCGCCGATTGCAAGCTCCGCATCATCCGCACCACCCAACCCGTCCACCCGCGCCCGGAGCGCCGCCTGCTCGTCCGCGGGCGGCTCGTCCATGTGCCTGAGCAGCTTCTCGGCGCGCATCAGCTGGGGCAGCGCGCGCGTCACCGCGCGCATGGCCTCGGCCTTGCCTTTGAGCTTGCGGTCCTCGCGCTTGATCTGATCCCACAGCCTGAGGCCGGCCTCGGGGGTTGCGGCATCGGCTTCTCCGAACACGTGGCGGTGGCGGTGGATCAGCTTGCCCGTGATGGCGCTCGTCACGTCGTCGATCGCGAACTCGCCGTGCTGGCGCGCGATCTCGGCGTGCAGCGCCGCCTGCAACACCAGGTCGCCCAGCTCGTCGTACAGCGCGTCGGTATCGTCCGCCTCAATGGCGTCCACCACCTCCCATGCCTCCTCCACCGCATTCATGCGGATGGTCGCGTGGGTCTGCGCCCTGTCCCACGGGCAGCCGTCCGGGCCGCGCAGAATGCGCACCACCCGATTGAGCTCGTTGAAGCCGTATCGCGTGAGTTTTTTCAGGTCGCGCTCGGCGGAAAGGAAGGCGCAGGTCCGATGGTCGTAATCCGGGAGCCTGTCCAGCTCGTCGAGCGTCGTGGTCAGAATTTCGCCGCCGCCAAGCGCCAGCAGTACCGGATGCCGCTCGGGGAATCGCTCCATCAGCCGGAGCTTGAGCTGAGACGCCAGCTCGCGCGAAGCGATCTCGCGCGCCAACACATTAAGCCCCGCTTCGAATTGGACGTCCTCGCAGTCGCAGGCCGCGAGCTGAAGCGTCGGACCGAGCGCCGAATCGGCAAGCGTCGCGTCCACCGGCACGCCGGGCACATAGCGCACAGCCCGCGCGGCCAGCCGCTTTACGCTCTCGTCGCGCAGATCGAGCACGCCGTAGATCAGCTCCCCATCCCCGGCCAGCTCCGTCACGCGCGCGGCCAGTCTATCGTTCAGCCGGTCGAAATCCTCGGCCTCGTCATAGAGCGCGTCGAGCGCCTCGAACGCGAGGCCCTGCTCCCGCATCCAGCGGGCTGCGTCGCAGTGTGCGGTGCGCAGCATAACGCGCGTACCCGAGCGCAGCAAATCCTGTGCTTCCGCCGTCAGTTGCCCGCGCTCAAGGCCCAGCCCCACCACCGTAATCGACATCAAACGCCCCTCCCAACCGGTATATTATACCATGCCGGGCGGGGCCTGGCAAGTTATTGCTCCATCTGCCGGCCTACAATATTGGCCGTCGTCTCGGCCACCTTGACCGACGCCTCGTCCATGACGTAGCCCTGCTCGCGGCTGAGCAGCACCAGCGCCCCGATCACCTCGCCGTCGGACAGGATCGGCACGATCACCTGGGCGGTATACTGGTCAGCGCCTTCTTCGGTGGTCACCGGGATGATCTTCGCGCCCTGGGCCACGCTGAGCTTGAGCTGCTGGCGGTTTTGCATCGCGCTTTCCATCTCGATGCTCAGCGGCTTCTCCCACAACTCGCGCTTGGGCGAGCCCGAGGCCGACACCACCATGTCGCGGTCGCAGATGCAGCTGATGAGCCCAAGCGACCGGTAAAGCGAGTCGGTGTAGTCCTTGGCGATCGTCGCGATCTCGCCGATCGGGGAATACTTTTTGAGCACCACTTCGCCGTCGTGGTCTGTGAAGATCTCGAGCGGGTCGCCCTCCCTTATTCGAAGCGTACGCCGAATCTCCTTCGGGATGACCACACGGCCCAATTCGTCGATCCTGCGCACAATGCCGGTAGCTCTCATGTCCAACACCCTTCCATCGTCGTTTGCATCAAAATCATGCAGCACTAGTATTTGATGGAGCAAGCGTTTTATGCGTTCGGTGTCCTGTGGAGTACGCGCCTGCCGAACTTTAATCCGCACTTTCTTGACAGTCTTCGAGCCTAAGCGTATCATGATTTCCATAGTACATGCAAGTGAGGTGGCCTGCGTTGAAACAGGATATGATCGCGATCTTGGACCTCGGCAGCGGCGAGAACGCGCGCATCGCGCGGCTGGTCCGGGAACTGGGCGTCTATACGGAAATCCATCCGCACGACATCCCGATCGAGCAGCTGCGCGCGCTGCCGGGGCTCAGGGGCGTCATCGTAAACGGCGGCCCCAACCGGATTGAGGGCATGGAGGAAATCGACGTCGATCCGGCGCTCTACGAACGGGGCCTTCCGGTGCTGGTCGTGGGTCACGAAAGTCCAAATCGCGCGAGCGATCTGAACGCCTGGCCGACCGACCTCAAGGAGGCGCTGAATACCTTTATCGACCGCTGCGGGGCAGTGCGCAACTGGAACGCGCAGCACTTCATCGACGACCAGGTCGCGCAGATTCGCGCGCAGGCGGGCGGCCGCAAGGTGCTGCTGGCGCTCTCGGGCGGGGTGGACTCGTCGGTGGTGGCGGCGCTGCTGCTGCGCGCGATCGGGCAAAACCTCACCTGTGTGCACGTCAACCACGGCCTGCTGCGCAAGGGTGAGCCCGAGCAGGTGATCCGCGTATTCAGGGAGCAGCTGGGCGCGAACCTCGTCTATGTGGACGCGTCGGATCGCTTCCTCGACAGGCTCTGCGGCGTTTCTGACCCCGAGCGCAAGCGCAAGATCATCGGCGAGGAGTTCATCCGCGTGTTCGAGGAGGAGGCGCGCAAGCTCGAGGGCATCGAGCTGCTGGCGCAGGGCACGATCTACCCCGACATCATCGAGAGCGGCACCAAGACGGTCAAGGGCGTCAAGGCGCACCACAACGTGGGCGGCCTGCCCGACGATCTTCAGTTCGAGCTGGTGGAGCCGCTCAAAATGCTGTTCAAGGACGAGGTGCGCGCCTGCGGCGAGGCGCTGGGCCTGCCGCACGACATGGTCTACCGCCAGCCGTTCCCCGGCCCCGGGCTGGGCGTCAGGTGCCTGGGGGCGATCACGCGCGAGCGGCTCGAGATCGTCCGCGAAAGCGACGCCATCCTGCGCGAGGAATTTGATAAACAGGGCCTTGCCGGCCATGTGTGGCAGTACTTCACCGCGGTGCCCGACTTCAAGGCCGTTGGCGTACGCGGCCACGCGCGCGCCGAGGAATACCCGGTCATCCTGCGCGCCGTCAACACCGTGGACGCGATGACCGCCGCCGTCGAACCGCTGCCTTTTGCCGTGCTCGCGCACATCGCCGACCGCATCCTGCAGGAAGTCCCCGGCGCGGGCCGCGTGCTCTACGACCTCTCGCCCAAACCGCCGGCGACGATCGAGTGGGAATGATATAGTATAAAAGCCCGAAAGCCAGTGGGATCAAGGCCACTGAAAAACCCCCGATCATAAAAATCGGGGGCTTTTCAGTGGCCTTACATTTGACGGTTTTCGGGTTCTTTATGTTCCTATAACGGTTATATAGCAGAAAAGCCTCCTCTACTCCCTGCCCATAAGCCAATCGATTGAAACCTTCAGGATATCCGCCAATGCGTTGAGCTCTAAATCCGATACGGGACGCTTCTGACCTTCCAAAAGAGAAAGGGCCGGAATGCTCATATCAATGCCCGCAGTTTGTAGCTTTGTAAGCAGCTCGACCTGCTTCATACCCAGATTGTGCCGAGCTTGCGTAACGCGCGCACCAACCATATTTCTATCGCCAAGTGGCAGCTTTCTCTGTTTCAATATTCATCACCCCTGGCCAAAATTATAAGGGGCAGAGGGCTTGATATATTTGGCAATACCAAATATAATAGATTTATTTGGGGAAACCAAATATAAAGATGATGAAGATGGGCATGATGAAAGAACATACCTGTTGCTTCACCGGGCATCGAGGCCTGCCACAGGACAGAGTCGAAAGAATCGTGACGAATCTAAACACGGAAGTCGATCATCTGATTGCCCAAGGGGTGACAGATTTTATCTCTGGTGGGGCGTTGGGTTTTGACCAAATGAGTGCCTCGCTAATCATTGTCAAGAAGGAAATGGGACATAAAGTACGGCTAATATTTGCCCTGCCCTATAAAGATCAGGATGCGTTTTGGACAGGCGCGCAACGGCAATTATATCGCAATCTTCTGGCCGAAGCCGATGAGATTGTATATGTTTCGAATGAGTACACCGATGACTGCATAAAAAAGCAAAAACGGTATATGGTTGATCGGTCTGTGTATTGCATTTGCGCGCTGCCTCATTCTTCGGGAGGTACAGATCAAACGGTAGGGTATGCGAAACAAAGTGGGTTAAGCATTATCAGTGTGGCTGACTAGGTAAGCGCTGATTAAAGCACGCGTGCGGTGGCGAGGGGAATTTTTGCCGGATTGGGCTTGCAAAATCCGAAGGCGTAGCAGCGCTACGTCGAGGATTCTGCGGGCCCGAGCTGGCGAAAATGCAACCGCCACCGCGCGTGGGATTTGATCAGCGCTTACCTAGAATAGGATACTCAGACAATTGATTTTCTAAGTGCATATTATCAGGTTTACCCACATCTAAACCCAAGACCCAGCGGTAAGGTCAGACGCAGTCGACCTTGAAAAGATGTGCTTGCTTGACGTGACGGAATAAGGTATAGTACAAATATAGAAATTCGGGCATCTGGAATCCCCTGTACAAAATTGCCCAAACCGCGCTTGCATCGAAAGAAAGAAGGAGTGATCGATATGCGTAAAGTCCTGTTCTACGGCATGACCGGCGAAAAGATGTGCTTTACGCACATTCTGCTCAACGCGCTCGACCTGTCCGCCGCTGGCGACGAAGTGAAGATCATCTTCGAGGGCGCGTCCGTCAAGCTGGTCGGCGCGTTCGAGGCGGAACAGCATCCGCTGTATTTGCGGGCCAAGGCCGCCAACCTGATCGCGGGCGTCTGCCTCGCCTGCTCCAAGGTGATGGGCGTCTACGAGCAGAACGCGGCCGCGGGGCTTCCGATGCTCGACGACATGTCGGGCCACGCGGGCATGAAGCGCTATCTCGCGGATGGGTATCAGGTCGTCAGCATCTAGGTAAGCGCCGATTAAAGCACACGGGCGGAGACGGATGCTTTTCCGCCCCGGTGCGCCTGCAAAAACACTTGAATTAGCGCTGCTAGTCCCGCGGTTTTTGCAGGCACACCGGAACGAAAAATCAAGGTCGCCCCTGCAATCCGCCAATCGCCGCCTCCGCCCCCGCCTTGGCTGCCTCGACGCGATTGCGGCCGGCCTCCTTCGCGCGGTAGAGCGCGGCGTCGCCTTGCTTGTACAGCGCGTCGAGCGAGGTATGCTCGTCCGGTATCTGCGCGGTCAGCCCGATGCTGACCGTGTAGCTCACCGTTTCGTCGACCAGGTCGGCGGCCGCCGCCGCGCGCATCCGCTGCGCGACCTCGAGCGCGCGGGCCTCGTCTACGTCCGGCAGCAGCACGGCGAACTCCTCGCCGCCGATCCGGCCAAACAAATCGTACGGGCGCAGCTGCGCCGCCATGGCGTCGGCGAACGACCTGAGCACCCGGTCGCCCGTGAGGTGGCCATGCGCGTCGTTGATCCGTTTGAAACGGTCGATGTCCATGATGATGAAGGCGAGCGGCTCGCGCTTTCGGGCGCACAGCGCAATGGCCTCCTTGGCGCGCGCCGCGAAGGTCCGACGATTGAGGATGCCGGTAAGCTCATCGTAGGTGGCCGCGTACATCAACCGGTCGTCCGACGCCTCCTTTGACATCAGGATGAAGCCCAGGTTGCCCACCAGCATAATCATGTACAGCCCGCCGAAGAGCAGCGCGTTATAGGGATTGCGCGACAGCAAAGTCATCTCGTCGCCGAACGTCAACCCGGCATAGCCGCGCACAATCAGCAGCATCAGCGCGGCTGCGTAGGTGATCGCGACCACCCTTTGCAGCGCCGAGGCCTGCCTGTCGCCGAGCATGCGGTACAGTGGCGGCAGCCAAGCGAGCGTCAGCAGCACCGACATCGCCGCGATCCGGATATTTTCGAACGGCCACCAGGCAGCCGTCAGATTGAACGCGCCGATCAGCACCGGGGTGGCCGCGAGATACGACCACTGCATCCACGGTTTGTACCCGTGCCCGAGCTTGAGGAAGCCCACGATCTTCAGCGCCGAGCCGACGATCAGACAAGAATTGCCCACCGATATGGAGAGAATGTCGGGGATGCTGCCGCGCAGGCCGATCAGCACCCACGCCAGCATCTCGAACAGCCGCGAAAGCAGAAACGCGCCGACCGGCACGTCCCGGCGGCGTCTCGTCATGTAGACGACGCCCAAGATGCCCGAAAACAGATGCCCCAGGACCAGGCCCAAGATTGCCGTGCCGATATCCACGCAAAAATCCATCGGTGGCCGGCCCCCTTCCGCGCGAAACGCTATCCGCTGTGTATATACCCACAGCACGCGCCATGAAGCAATTCCCACGCGGTTGTCCCCCCGCTTGGCGCTGTACGGCGCCTCGCCGGTCAGGCGGATGATGGCCGGGTCGGCGCGTTGAAGCGATGCGCCAGCCAAGCCGACAACACCGTCGGCAGCGCCGCCCCGCGCTCATTCCATGCCGCGCCTTCGCCGCTATGTCCATCCTCCTCCACGCTCCGTCAGGCCCCTTCTCACGAAACGTCGTTCGCATCCCGCCATCGTTTGCCCATTCATAAAACAGCAAACCCCGCCGTGACGGCAGGGTTCACTTTTCAGATCACTCAGCACGGCATATAGGTGACGCGTTACGAGGGATCGACGACTTCGGCGGACACGACCTCCAACTGGTTGTTCTCCATAACCCACAGCTTAACGAGGCGCGTTTCGGCGGCTTCCTGTTCAAAGCTGCGCTTGTACTTAAGGGTCAGGTCCACATGACCGGCCTTCGCGAACGTGCCGTGAAAGCTGGCCACCCAGGTGCCGCCCACGCCCACCATCTCTTGCCCGGCTTCGTCCTGCACGTACTCCTGTGTCACGAGCTCGAGCGCTTCAGAGTCGGAAATCTCAAACGTCCATTCGTAGCCGGTCGTGGGGTTGGCGGGCAGACGAACGGTGAGCACCTCATCGGCTTCGTCGAGCTCGTACCAGGGGGCCGCTTCCTCCGCGTACGCGGCAGCGCCAAACGCCAGGACGAGCAGCAGCGCGAGGATCATCGACAATGGCTTTTTCATGGAATTCACCCTCCGCAATATTTCAGTCAAGCCAACCGGATCGGGCGGCCGGCCGCTCTACTTGACCCTTACCTTGAGCTTGACCGTGGCGGCGGGCCTGTCGTAGCCCTTGAGGTAGATGTCCAGCTTGACGTTTTCGCCCTTCGTGGCGACGGCGCCGTCCTTGAATCCGATGGCCCAGTTGCCGTCGTTCAGCGGCTTGAGCGCAAACTTCTTTGAAGCCGTGGTCACATTGTCGATCGCGCCCAACTTGTCGCTGTCCTTGAGCTTGATGGCGAATACGCCCTGGCTCAGCGGATCGTCGGCGGACAGCGTCACGGATTTCGGGGTCAGCGCAACGCCCACCTTGCCCGGTTTCACCTTAAACGTATGCCGCGCGGTCATCGGCTTTCCATTGACCGTCCCCGTCACCCTGGCGGTGTAGACGTAGTTGGGGTTCAGCACCCCGGACGGCGCGCGGCGCAGCTTGAACGCGCCGCTGTCGGTCACCTCGATGGCGAAATTCGCCGTCTGATCGCCCTTCTTGTTGTTCTTCTCAGTCGCCGAAACGGTCAGCTTGTGGTCCAGCACCTGCATCGTCGGCTTCAGGGTCAGCGTGCTTTCCGGGCGCATCGGGTCGATCCTGCCGCTCGGCTTGAGCGACAGCCGCACCTTCTGCTCGCGGACAAACAGCGCGTTGTTCTCGGAGACGAACACGTGCAGTTTGCGCGTCTCGGCGGGAATGGTCCCGTTGCGCGTGGAGTTCAGGGTCAGCAGCACATCGCCGGCCTTCCACATGCCCTCGAAGGTGGCCACCCAGGTGCCGCCCTTGCCCGGCTCAGCCGGCTTGCCCGGCACGAAATTATCCTTCATTTTCAAGGTGTTTCGGGGCGAAAGCGTAACCTTCCAGGTATAACCGGTCGAAGGATTGGCCGGCAGGCGAACGGTGAGCACTTCTTCGTTTTCGTCGAGCTCGTACCAAGGGGTGTTTGTTTGCTCCTGCTCCGCATACGCAACCGCGCAGGATGTCAGGACGATCAGCAGCGTAAGGGTCAGCGACAGCAGTCTCCTCATGATGAATCCTCCCATTCTTTCCCTGATCCACACATTGGACGCGGCAACAAGCAGCTGTGTTCCGGTAAAATATGGCTTGATTTTTCAGTTTGATTACGATATTATGTAATATAGATGACATCCACAAAGGAGGAAATGGCAATGCGCGTGCGGCGATGGGTGCGGTTCGCGGCGGCCTGGTTGATCCTGGCCCTTGCGATGGGCCTTACGACCTACGGCGAGGGCATCGATCAACCCGGTATGTCCATCCCCAAGGCGGCACCGGCGTTTCAGATGCACTTTCTGAACCAGGGCCGCGTGGACGCCATACTAATCGTGGCAAACGGCGAGGCGATGTTCGTCGACGCCGGCTGGCGCAAGAACGGCCTCGACAGCATCAAGTACATGAAGCGCATGGGCATCGCGAAACTCAAGTACTACATCGGCACCCATGCCCATATGAACCACATCGGCGGCGCCGCGCCGATCATTTATCAGATGCGCCCGGACGAGGTGTTCATCCCCCACGACGGCGTCAGGGAGGCGATCGTCAAGTACGCCGCCGAGGGTGAGGAGCGCCTGGCGGTCGAAAGCGCCCAATATACCGTGCTGCGTCCCGGCCAGTCGTTCCGCCTGAGCGACCTTACGGTTTCCTGCCTCGGCCCGCTCAAAATCAGAAAGTGCGAGCCGGGCGCGGTGGCCGAGAACTACAACTCGCTGGTCCTGCGGATCAACCGCAAGAAGCGCCGCCTGGCCTTGCTCACGGGCGATACGAGCGCGGGGATCCTCTGCGCGATTGAAAAAAAGAAGAAGGGATCGATCCGCGCCGAGGTGCTCAAGAATCCCCACCACAACGGCGCACAGCCGGAATCCCTGCTTAAAAAGATCGCCCCGAAGATCGTCGCCTTCTGCCACAGCACATTGCCGTCGGCCACCTACCAGGCGCGCCTCCAAAAAATTGGAGCAAAATTCTACGCCGCCAGCAACGACGGCAGCGGCGATTTCGTGCTGTCGGATACGGGCAAGAAGTGGGTGTCGGCGGAGAGTATCACGGCCCGGAAGTGACTTTAGATTCCAGATACTCTTTTAAGATGATCGCATGGTTAACTTGGGGGTCTTTTGCCCCATACAGCAAGGTAACCATGTTTTCATTGCTTCGTCGCATGATGCGCCGGGCGGCCGCTTGTGCCTCGGCATTCGCATCCAGTTCAGCCCGATACAGCATGGCGAATTGCTCGAAGTTTTCCGCCCGATGCCCAAACCATATCCGAAGCCGGGGGCTGGGGGCGAGTTCCTTCACCCATCCGTCCAGGTGCGCCTTGTCCCTGGAAATACCCCGCGGCCACAGGCGGTCCACCAGCAAACGCGTCCCGTCGCCTTCCTGAAAATCGTCATAAATCCGTTTGATTTGCAGCGCCATATCAATGCTCACCTCACTTAGGCCAGTCACCGATGGAACCGACGCTTGACCATCAGCACGCTTCGCTCAACAGAAACTCCAACGCGGCCCCGTATGCGGTTTTGTGGTTATAACACGAGATACTTTCGATCCCCAGGCACTTCTCGGGAAATCAGCACGACCGCCTCCGCATGGAACGAGTCGTTCCAAATTGATGTCTTTTCAAGTATTATAAACCGGCAAATTAATAATGAAACAAGTCTAAAGGAATATCCGTACGGGGGAACACGCCCGAAATGCACAAATTCCAATTTGCACTTGCAATATGTCTCTATTTATTATATAATAGATATAATTAAATTTTCGAGACGGGTGCGGTTGGCTTTATACAGTAAACCTGACTGCACAACATTTCGTCAAACCCTTTTCGTTGTGAAAAAATATCGCGAATAGCCTACCCTACAGCCGGGTTTTGTTATACGCAGATAGATGAAAAGCCGCTGGAAATTGGATTTCGTATCATAAGCCGTAAGGAGAGATCATATGAACAAGGTGTTATTGGGGATTATCATGATTGCATCGGTATTGGCCCTTACTGGATGCGGTGGAAAAAAACCGGCTGCAAACGAAGCGGGCGGTGGATCGGTCGCGGAACCTGCCAAGCAAAGTGAAGTGATTGGTGAATCAAGCACACGGCAAATCACCCCTCCCGCTAATTCCAAGACTCTCCCTGATTCCTATCCCAAAGATATTCTGCCTCTGGCGGCGGATGCCGAGATACTCGACGTAAGGGAGAATCCCTCAAACAAAGGCCTGGAAGTGTCCTATGTAAGTAGCAATAACATCGACACTTTGTGCGACTTTTATGAAGGCGCCCTAAAGGACGCAGGAAATCTAAGCACAATGGAAACTCAGGACGGCTATATGATTACCGCGAAACTGAATGATGTGGGTTACTCCATCATGCTTAGTAAAGACGCCATGAAGTCCAACCCCCTCCACTCCGAGAAAATATCCGTATATATCATTCTGACTGGAGTGGCAGGTGTTTCCGGCGTAAGCGGCAAATAAGAGATGTCTTGAAACAATGGGGCAACAAGCGCTTCCGAGAGATCGTCATATCTCAAGCATCAGGGTTGAGCGGATCCGTCCAGTCGACGGATCCGCTATTCTAAAATTCTTCGCTTGTCCCCGATAAATCACTACCGCAGCGATCATCCAACCTGACCTCAATCCGAGTATCGACATCTAAATCGCTCTGTCACACTCAAAATAGCTGTTGCCGCGAAGCGATACCTTCATGATACTAACACATCAGATTTTTACTATCCTACCCCCCAAAGCCTATATTTCAAGCTTTACTCGTCCTCATTCTTAAACCCTCGACATCAATACCATCGTCTCGGCGTGCCTTGAGTAGACAGTTAATGATACCCTTGGAAGCCGGTGTCCCCTTGGCGTCACAATATACATAATCAGAGTAGTCTTCTTTATCGGTAAGCCATAAGCGGTTCTAATCAAGTCTCCTCATATGTTTTATAACATCACAAAACGAATTGAAATTGCATTTCACTTTTTAAGTATTCTTTTTAAGTAGGCCACATCCAACAAATTCACCGTCTCAAAATTCCCTTTATAAAACACACCCCAGTTATTGAAAACGCAAGGCAATTCCTTGGACTTTTGTAGCGTATCCACTTGAATTATGGATACAGGAACTTCATTCATTTCGCAATACTGTTTTATCATCTCAATGTTTTGACAGATATAGGGGCATTGCATATCATAATAAATTGTTAGCTCTTTGCTTTCGATTTTCTGGTTTTTGACACTTTGTGCGAACTTTGGCGTTGTTCCGTCAAAAGAGAGTGCAAGCAATTCATATCCATTATCGGTAGTATCAACAACATCAAAGCCGAACTTCTTTGCAAATGATTGGTCAGAAAGCCAAGACTTTTGTTTTTTTGCTCCGAGCATACAAATGCCGGATTTCCCCCTTTCTTTGGCATCCGTCAAACAATACTCCATCAGCAATCTCCCATAGCCTTTTCCTTTATGACTACCAGAGACCCATAAGCAATATACATAATAATAGTTGTCACCAGTTATGGGAACCCAAGCTGTTTCTAGAGGAGCATATTCAATAAAAACTGTAGCCTTTTCATTTAACTTTCTAAAGACATGACCTTCCTTTAGTCGTTCTGATAGCCATTGTCGCTTTGCATCGATACCTTGATGGGACTTTTTACTGCGGATAATGCAGCATAAATGCTCATCCGCAAGGTTCTCCGCTGTCAAGTTTACAAAATCAGTATTCATGTGTAC